>JALVBM010000424.1 GCA_027010665.1 Chromatiales bacterium | reverse complement strand
TCACCGGGCGGCTGGACTGGGAAGAACTGGACGTGGATCTGGGCTGGCAGCCGGTCCCCGAGCCGAGCGGCCAGTTCGACATGCGCCAGCAGCCGGCGCGCAACGTCTGGGTACTGGGCGCCTCGCTGGGCGGGCCCGATGCCCTCAAGCAGTTCCTCGGCGCCCTGCCGCGGGATCTGCCGGTGGCCTTCGTCATCGCCCAGCACATGGGTGACAATTTCGACCAGTTGCTGGCCGGGCAACTGGACCGGAGCACCCCCCTGCGGGTGGCGCCGGTGCGGGTCGGGCACGTGCTGCGCCATGGCGAGGCCGTGGTGGTGCCCACGCAGGAGCGCCTGCGGGTCAATCCCATCGGCGCCCTGGAACTGCTGCCGATGGACAAGGCCGGGCCCTACAGCCCCTCCATCGACACCATCATGGCGGATCTGGCCCGGCGCTACGGCGAGCGCTGCAATGCCATTGTCTTCAGCGGCATGTGCGAGGATGGCCTGCAGGGGGCCCGGGCAGTGGCCCAGGCCGGTGGCGATGTCTGGACCCAGTCGGCGAAGAGCTGCGTGATCAGCAACATGCCGGACAAGGTCCGCGAAGCGGGGCTCAGCCTCTACGAGGGCACGCCGCGCCAACTGGCCGGGCAGCTGATCCGACGCTACATGAACTGAACCGGAAGGACGTGTCGAGGAAACGATGACCGATCAGAGCGTGACACCCGCCCCCCAGGGCGCCCTGCCCGGCAAGCGCGTCGATGCCGTGCACTGCCTGCTGATGCCCCTGCAGGGCGAATACCTGCTGCTGCCCAACGCCGCCGTGGCCGAAGTCATCGCCTACCAGGATGCCGAGGCCATTCCCGATGCGCCCGACTGGCTGCTCGGCAAGATCATCTGGCGCGATCACCAGGTGCCGCTGGTCTCCTTCGAGCGGGCCAGCGGCGGCGAATACGACGGCATCGGCGGCGCCCGCATCGCCGTGCTCAACACCCTCAACGGCAATCCCCGCGTCCCTTACATTGCCGTGGTTCTGCAGGGCATCCCCCGCCTGCAACTGGTTCAGCCCTCCACCCTCGGCAAGGCCGAAGCCACCAGTTCCCGGCCTTCCACCTCGGCCGAACTGCGCATCAACGACCGCACCCTGCTGATCCCGGATCTGGACGACCTCGAGCAGCGCATCGATCGGCTGCAGAAGGCGTAGCATTTACCAGCTACCCCATATCCCCCCACAACACCTGCACTGCCGCCAGCGCCGCCATGGCCGCGGTCTCCGTGCGCAGGATCCGCGGCCCGAGTTGCACGCCGGTGAAATCCCGCAGCCGGATCCGATCCCGTTCCCGATCCGAGAACCCGCCCTCGGGCCCGATGGCCAGCGCCACGCGCGTCCCCGGTGCGGGCAGATCCTTCAGGGATCGCGCTGCCAGTGGATCCAGAAACAGGCGACACGCCTCGTCGCGCGCGGCCAGCCAGTCGTCGAAGGACACGGCATCGTGCAGAACGGGCAAGCGATTGCGGCCCGACTGCTCGCAGGCGGCCACGATCACGCCCCGCCAGTGATCCAGCCGCTTGTTCAGCCGTTTGTCGTCAAGGCGCACCACCACGCGCTCCGTGAACAGCGGCGTGATCTGCGCAACCCCCAGCTCGGTGGCCTTCTGCAGGGCGAAGTCCATGCGCTCGCCCTTGGAAATGCCGAGGCCCAGATGCACGTTCAACGGCGATTCCCGATCGATGTCGGTGCAGTCGTCGATGCGAACCTGCACCGATCGCTTGCCGGCCTGCACGATCGTGGCCGGGCATTCCCCGCCCTCGCCGTTGAACAGCACGATCCGATCCCCGGCACGCAACCGCAACACCTGCACGACATGGCGGCGGGCATTCTCGTCGAGTTCCACCGTCTGTCCGACGGCCAGGCGAACGGGAAGATGGATGCGCGGTTCAGGCATGGCTCATGATCAATCGTCGCCGATGGTTATGTTTTCTTGTAGGAGCGGCGCATAGCCGCGAACCATGCAGCGACGAGTGGCGACGACTGCATGGATGCAGGAGGTAGAGCGAAGCAGGATGCCAGAGCCGAGGGACGAGGGACGAGGAAAAAACATTTGTGTATTGGCTTCGTTGAGACGATTGCCATATCACGAATCCTCGGCTCCGTTCATCGCGGCGAGGGCGCCGCTCCTACAGACAGAGTCGGGTGACAAGCCATGTCATGAAATTCCGGTTTTTTCATCCCCGCGTCGCCAGCTCAATACCCTCCGCCGCCACCTCCACCATCAATTCGATCTCCTCGTCCGAAATCACGTATGGCGGCATGAAATAGATCACGTTCCCCAGCGGCCGCAGCAGCACGCCCTTTTCCAGGCCATGCCGGTACACGGTGAGCCCGCGGCGTTCTTCCCAGGGCCAGGGCTCCCGGGTGGCCTTGTCCTTCACCATCTCGATGGCCAGGATCATGCCGCTCTGGCGCACGTCCCCCACGTGGGGATGATCGGCCAGCGGCGCGGTCAGCTCGGCCATGCGCGCGGCCTTTTGGCGGTTGTCGCCAATCACGTCGTCCTCGGCGAAGATGTCCAGGGTCGCCAGGGCGGCGCTGCAGCCAAGCGGGTTGCCGGTGTAGCTGTGGGAATGGAGGAAGGCGCGCAGGGTGGCGTAGTCGTCGTAGAAGGCGGAATAGATCTCGTCGGTGGTGAGGGTCACCGACAGGGGCAGATAGCCGCCGGTGAGCCCCTTGGACAGACACAGGAAGTCGGGCGCGATGCCGGCCTGTTCGCAGGCGAACAGGGTGCCGGTGCGGCCGAAACCCACGGCGATCTCGTCGGCGATGAGATGCACGCCGAATTCGTCGCAGGCCGCGCGCAACAGCTTCAGATAGACGGGATGGTACATGCGCATGTAGCCGGCGCACTGCACCAGCGGCTCCACGATCACGGCGCAGATTTCGTCGGCATGCCGTTCCAGGGTCTCGCGCATGGGCGCGAACATCCGGCGGGAATGTTCCTCGCAGGACACGCCGGGCTCCCGTGCATAACAGTCGGGGGAGGGGACCGTGAGCATCTCCATCAGCAGCGGCCCGTAGGTGTCCTTGTAGAGCGACACGTCGCCGGCGGCGAGCGCGCCGAGGGTCTCGCCGTGATAGCTGTTGGCCAGGTTCACGAAGCGCCGCTTCTGCCGTTGGCCCCGGTTCTGCCAGTAGTGGAAGCTCATCTTCAGCGCCACCTCGATGGCCGAGGAACCGTTGTCGGCATAGAAACAGTGGTTGAGCCCGGCCGGCGTGATGGCCGCCAGCCGTTCCGACAGCTCCACCACCGGCGCATGGGTGAAGCCGGCCAGGATCACGTGTTCCAGCGTGTCGAGCTGTCGCTTGACGCGATCACCGATGCGCGGATTGCAGTGCCCGAACAGGTTCACCCACCAGGACGAAATGGCATCCAGATAATGCCTGCCCTCGAAGTCCTCCAGCCACACCCCTTCCCCGCGCCGGATCGGCACCAGCGGCAACCATTCGTGATCCTTCATCTGGGTGCAGGGATGCCACAGGTGACGAAGATCGCGGGTGATGAGATCGGCGTTGGACATGGGATCAGGGTAAGGAGGAACGGGGGCGGGGGCAAGGGTTCAGGGGGGTGTCAGGGGCGGTGTTGGTAACACGGAGGGCACGGAGACACGGAGGACACGGAGTTTATTGTTTTCTGATGTAGGAGCGGCGCCCTCGCCGCGAACCATGCAGGGACGAGTGGCGAGGGACGAGGGACGAGAAAAAACATTTGTGTATTTGCTTCGTTGAGTCGAATGCCAAATCACGAGTCCTCGGCTCTGTTCATCGCGGCGAGGGCGCCGCTCCTACATTACACACCCAACATTCTCCGTGTCTCCGTGCCCTCCGTGTTCTTTCCAGGAACCTGATCGAAGCCGCTACCCCCCCAACCCCAGATTCCGCCAGATCGCCAGTGTCGGCCCCGCCTGGTTCATGGTGTAGAAGTGCAGGCCCGGGGCGCCGGCTTCGAGGAGCTGGTGGCACAGTTCGCTGACCACGTCCTCGCCGAAGGCGCGGATGGCGTCGCGGTCGTCGCCGAAGTCTTCCAGGCGCTTGCGGATCCAGCGAGGGATTTCGGCGCCGCACATGTCGGAGAAGCGGGCCAGCTGGGTGTAGTTGGTGATGGGCATGATGCCGGGCACGATGGGCGCGTCCACGCCCAGTTTCTCCACGTCCTCGACGAAACGAAAATAGGCGTCGGGGTTGAAGAAGTACTGGGTGATGGCGCTGTTGGCGCCGGCGGCCATCTTGTCGCGGAAGTAGGCCATGTCGGCCCGCGCGCCGGGCGCCTGGGGATGGAACTCGGGATAGGCGGCCACCTCGATGTGGAAGTGATCGCCGGTGGTCTCGCGGATGAAGGCCACCAGCTCGTTGGCATGGTGGAACTCGCCCGCCTCGCGCATGCCCGAAGGCATGTCGCCGCGCAGGGCCACGATGCGCCGGATCCCGGCGGTACGATATTTCTCCAGAATGGCGCGGATGTTCTCACGGGTGGAGCCGATGCACGACAGGTGCGGCGCCGCCTCGTAGCCGGCGTCCATGATCATCTTCACCGTGTCGAAGGTGCCCTGTTGGGTGCTGCCGCCGGCACCGAAGGTGACGGAGAAATATTTCGGCTGCAGGGCACCGAGTTGTTCCAGGGTGGCTTTCAGCTTCGTCCGGCCTTCCTCGGTCTTGGGCGGGAAGAACTCGAAGCTGAATTGCTGGGGGTGTTTTCGTTGGGTTTCCATGGTAGGCCTGGATGTCGGGTTTCAACGCAAGGGGCAAAGCTGTGCACGGCGTAGGAGCGGCGCAAGCCGCGATGAACAGGGCCGAGGGCCGAGGGCCGAGTGGCGAGGTTGTCGAAGCCAATCAACTCCGTTTTTCCTCGGCCCTCGGCTCTGGCATCCTGCTTCGCTCTACCTCCTGCATCCATGCAGTCGTCGCCACTCGTCCCTGCATGGGTCGCGGCTTGCGCCGCTCCTACAGGCGCATATCAAGGTCGAGAAACCGCCGTTCCTCGTTCCTAGTCCCTAGTACCTGTAGTGCTCAGGTTTGTACGGCCCATCCACCGGCACCCCGATGTATTCGGCCTGTTCCGGCGAGAGCTGGGTGAGATGGGCGCCGAGCTTGCCGAGGTGCAGGCGGGCGACCTTTTCATCCAGTTTCTTGGGCAGGATGTAGACCTTGTTCTCGTAGTTTTCGGCGTGCTGGTACAGCTCCATCTGCGCGATCACCTGGTTGGAGAAGGAGGCGGACATGACGAAGCTGGGGTGACCGGTGGCGCAGCCGAGGTTCACCAGACGGCCCTTGGCGAGGATGGTGATGCGCTTGCCGTCGGGGAAGATGACGTGGTCCACCTGCGGCTTGATCTCCTCCCATTCGTACTTCTCCAGGGAGGCGATGTTGATCTCCGAGTCGAAGTGGCCGATGTTGCAGACGATGGCCTCGTTCTTCATGGCCGCCATGTGGTGGTGATCGATCACGTTCACGTTGCCGGTGGCGGTGACGAAGATGTCGCCCTGGCTGGCGGCCTCGTCCATGGTCACCACCCGGTAGCCTTCCATCGCCGCCTGCAGGGCGCAGATGGGATCGATTTCGGTGACCCACACAGTGGCGCCCATGCCGCGGAAGGCCTGGGCGCAGCCCTTGCCCACGTCGCCGTAGCCGAGCACCACGCAGATCTTGCCGGCGATCATCACGTCGGTGGCACGCTTGATGCCGTCGAGCAGGGACTCGCGGCAGCCATAGAGGTTGTCGAACTTGCTCTTGGTCACCGAGTCGTTGACGTTCATGGCCGGGAACAGCAGCTCGCCCTTCTCCTGCATCTGGTAGAGGCGGTGCACACCGGTGGTGGTCTCCTCGGTCACGCCACGGATGGACTCGGCCATGGCGGTCCACTTGCCGGGACTGGATTCGAGGGTGCGGCGCAGCAGGTCGAGGATGGCCACCCATTCCTCGTTGTCGCCGGGGCAGGCGTCGGGCACCTTGCCGGCCTTCTCGAACTCGACACCCTTGTGGATCAGCAGGGTGGCGTCGCCGCCGTCGTCGAGGATCATGTTGGGGTTCTGGCCGTCGGGCCAGGTGAGGGCCTGCTCGGTGCACCACCAGTATTCCTCGATGGTCTCGCCCTTCCAGGCGAACACCGGGATGCCGGCGGCGGCGATGGCCGCGGCGGCGTGATCCTGGGTGGAGTAGATGTTGCAGGAGGCCCAGCGCACCTCGGCGCCCAGCGCCACCAGGGTCTCGATGAGCACCGCGGTCTGGATGGTCATGTGCAGGCTGCCGGTGATGCGCGCGCCCTTGAGCGGCTGCTGTTCGGCGAACTCCTCGCGGATGGCCATCAGACCGGGCATCTCGGTCTCGGCGATGGCAATTTCCTTGCGGCCCCAGTCGGCCAGGTTGATGTCGGCGACCTTGTAGTCGGTGAAGTCGGGATTCGTGACTGCGTTCACGTTCATTCTCCTCAATGGTTCCAAGTCGAATGAGCGCCGTTGTTGCAAGGTGGAAGCCGAACCTGAGCCTGACGGGAGGACCCCGCTGCAGCGCCCCTCAGGTGAGGCTTGTCGAGTTTAACCCAGATGGGGTGGATTTCAACGCGAAGCGCTTTCAACATTCGGCGTAGGAGCGGCGCAAGCCGCGATGAACGGTGCCCAGGGACGAGGGCCGAGGAACAACGTTCGTATTTCGGCTTCGTTGAGTCGATTGCCATTTCACGAGTTCTCGGCCCTGTTCATCGCGGCGAGGGCGCCGCTCCTACAGGAATTCCAGATCGGAAATCTCTGCGTCCTTTGCGCCTTCGTGCCTTAGCGTTGGGTTTTCCAAGTCTAGAGCCCGGCCGCCTCCCGGAGCAGCTCGGCCCGGTCGGTGCGTTCCCACGGCAGGTCCAGATCGTCGCGGCCGAGGTGGCCGTAGGCGGCGACGGGCTTGTAGTGGGGTTCGAGCAGGTCGAGCATGGTGATGATGCCCCAGGGGCGCAGGTCGAAGTGTTCGCGCACCAGCTGGCTGATGCGGTCTTCGTCAATCTGGTGCGTGCCGAAGGTCTGGACGGTGATCGAGGTGGGCTCGGCCACGCCGATGGCGTAGGAGACCTGGATCTCGCAGCGTTCGGCCAGGCCGGCGGCGACGATGTTCTTGGCCACGTAGCGGGCGGCGTAGGCGGCGGAGCGATCCACCTTGGACGGATCCTTGCCGGAGAAGGCACCGCCGCCGTGGCGGGCCATGCCGCCGTAGGTATCGACGATGATCTTGCGCCCGGTCAGGCCGCAGTCGCCCATCGGGCCGCCGATGACGAAGCGGCCGGTGGGATTGATGTGATAGCGGGTGTCCTTGCCCAGCCATTCGGCGGGCAGCACCGGCTTGATGATCTCGTCCATCACCGCTTCGTGCAGGACCTTTTCCTGGATTTCCGGGGCGTGCTGGGTGGAGAGCACCACGGCCTCGACGCCGACCGGCCGATCGTTCTCGTAACGCAGGGTGACCTGGCTCTTGGCGTCGGGGCGCAGCCAGGGGAGGATGCCGTTCTTGCGCACCTCGGCCTGGCGGCGCACCAGCCGGTGGGCGTAGGTGATGGGGGCGGGCATGAGCACGTCGGTCTCGTTGGAGGCATAGCCGAACATCAGCCCCTGATCGCCGGCGCCCTGTTCCTCGCGGCTCTTGCGGTCCACGCCCTGGTTGATGTCGGGCGACTGCTGGCCCAGTGCATTGAGCACGGCGCAGGTGTGGCCGTCGAAGCCGATGTCCGAATGGGTGTAGCCGATCTCGACCACCGTGTCGCGGACCAGCTGTTCGTAGTTGACCGTGGCGGTGGTGGTGATCTCGCCGGCCAGGACGATCATGCCGGTCTTGGCCAGGGTTTCGCAGGCGACCCGGGCATGGGGATCCTGACGGATGATCTCGTCGAGCACCGCATCGGAGATCTGATCGCAGATCTTGTCGGGATGGCCTTCGGAGACCGATTCGGACGTGAACAGGAAGTCGCTCATGTTGGTTTTCACTCCTCGCAATAAAAAACCCGCCTGGCATCGGCTCAGGCGGGTTCGGGAATCCGTGGATTTTCCTGCCTCGCTTTAGCCGCATTTCTATAGCGCCCGCAATCTGATCGTCAAATCGGCGCTGGATGTCAGGAAGGGATTGTAGGCATGCCGGGGGGGGAAGTCAAAACCCGGGCGTGCTGTCGATCGGGCTGAAGCCCGACCTACAGATATGGCAAGGATCGAGGCAAGATCCGGATGATCCCGGTCAATACCCCCATGTTCCCTCCAGCAAGCGCGCATAACCGCGATACAGCCGGTTGTCGGCCGGGACGAAACGGGGCAGGCGGATGGCTTCGAGCATGGCCTTGCCGGCCGGGCGCTGGCTGGCTTCGATCAGCGCCGTGCGCAGTCGGGTGCGAAGGGCGGCCGGCACCCGCGGCGAGGCGGACAGGGCCATGTGGGGGACCGGATCGGTGGTGGTGATCACGTTCAGGCTGTCGTCGCCCCGGATCAGGGGAGTGGGTGCGAGTGCGGCAAGGGCCTGTTTCCGCTTGAGCCGCTCGATGGATTCCTGGGCGTTGCGGGTGGCGATGACCACCGGCTGGCGCAGGGGATTGGGGAACATCCGGGTCAGGCGCAGGCCACCGAGACTGGGCGGAGGAATGGTGGCGATGCGCTTGCCGATCAGCTCGGCCGGCTCGAACAGCAGGGTGTCCTCGCGGGTGACCAGGGAATAGGTGACGGTATCGGGCAACTTGGCCAGCACCTGATATCCCATGCGCTGGTTGCGAAAATCGGTGAAATGGGCGGCATCCAGCACCAGATCGAAACCGGGCGGCTGGCGCATGGACTCCCAGTAGTCCACGAAATTGTGGCTGGCGCGGATGCGGATGGTTTCGCCGGTGGCCCGGCTGAGGTATTCGGCCAGCGGGGTGTAGGCCTTCACGGTACGATCCCGCGGCAGAATGGGCTGGATGGCCAGTTGCCAGATGGCGGCGCTGGCGGCGGGGGCGACCAGCCCCAGGGCGAGGAGCACACAGAGCAGGCGAACGGCGAGGAAAGGACGCATACCGGCGATCTCCAATGTGATCATAAATTTTTCGTATGGATTTTAAGTATATGAAATATTACGGAAAATGCGAGCCATATTGAGGTGTTCCGGGACAGTGGCATAATACCGCCCCCTCGAATTGCCTGGAGAAGTGTACATGGTCAGCCTGGAAACCCCCGTCTGCGAATTCGGCAAGCCGGCCGTGGATTTCGCCCTGCCCGGCGTGGACGGACGGATCTGGACCCTGGACGACTGCCGGGGGGAGAAGGGCACCCTGGTGATGTTCATCTGCAATCACTGCCCCTACGTCAAGGCCATCCGCGAACGCCTGGTGCGCGACACCCGGGAGCTGCTCGAGCACGGTGTGAAGAGCGTGGCCATCATGGCCAACGATCCGTCCCTCTATGCGGAGGATTCCTTCGAGAACATGCAGAAGGTGGCCGAGGAATACGACTTTCCCTTCCCCTATCTGCTGGACGAGACCCAGGAAGTGGCCAGGGCCTACGGGGCCGTGTGCACCCCGGACTTCTTCGGCTACAACGCCGATCTGGAGCTGCAATACCGCGGCCGGCTGGACGCTTCGCGCAAGGAGACGGCCCCGCCGGACGCCCGCCGGGAACTGTTCGAGGCCATGGTGCAGATCGCCGAGACGGGCAAGGGACCGCAGGAACAGATCCCCAGCATGGGCTGTTCCATCAAGTGGAAGGAATGACGCGGCCTGATCGTTCTGTCATTTGCCGGCTGTCCAATAAACATTCCTTATAAAGGTATCACGGCAGGTTTTGCCTGCCGGACCGCCTATTGCCCGGGCCCGGGAGAAGTGGGAAAATCCCGGGCTCGTTGACCCCGGGAGTTTGCGAACCCAATCACAATCCGGTCGCCAGAGACGACCGCACGACACGCTTTCCCGGTGCCGACCAAGACGTTCCGCGAGGGAGGAAAATCTCCGGACCGACGAATTGAACGACGGGTGCGCGCGGCGCGCCCGTGCAGCGGCGATCCTGTGGCACCGGATCCGCGCGCCAACCGACTCACTTTTCATCTTTTCAGCACTGAGGGGAACGTTATGCCATCTCGTAAAGATCTCGCCAATGCCATCCGTGCGCTGAGCATGGACGCGGTGCAAAAGGCCAACTCCGGCCATCCGGGCGCACCCATGGGCATGGCGGACATCGCCGAAGTCCTGTGGAACGACCACATGAAGCACAACCCGGCCAACCCCAAGTGGTTCGACCGCGATCGCTTCGTGCTCTCCAACGGTCACGGCTCCATGCTCATCTACTCCCTGCTGCACCTGACCGGCTACGATCTCTCCATCGAGGATCTCAAGCAGTTCCGGCAGCTGCACTCCAAGACCCCGGGTCACCCCGAATACGGCTATACCCCCGGCGTCGAGACCACCACCGGTCCGCTGGGACAGGGCATCACCAACGCCGTGGGCATGGCCCTGGCCGAGCGCACCCTGGCCGCCCAGTTCAACCGCCCCGGCCATCACATCGTCGATCACTACACCTATGTCTTCCTCGGCGACGGCTGCATGATGGAAGGCATCTCCCACGAGTCCTGCGCCCTGGCCGGTACCTGGGGTCTGGGCAAGCTGATCGCCTTCTGGGACGACAACGGCATTTCCATCGACGGTCACGTGGAGACCTGGTTCGCCGACGACACGCCCAAGCGTTTCGAGGCCTACGGCTGGCACGTGATCCGCGACGTGGACGGCCACGATCCGGAAGCCATCGACAAGGCCATCCGCGAAGCCAAGTCGGTCAACGACAAGCCCTCGCTGATCTGCTGCAAGACCGTGATCGGCTACGGCGCGCCCAACCTCTGCGGCAGCCACGACTGCCACGGCGCGCCGCTGGGCGAGGACGAGATCAAGGCCACCCGCGAGAACCTGGGCTGGCCCTACGCGCCGTTCGAGATTCCGGACGAGATCTACCAGGGCTGGGACGCGCGCGAGAAGGGCAAGCAGGCCGAGAGCCACTGGGAAGAGAAGTTCGCCGCCTACAAGCAGGAATTCCCCGAACTGGCGGCCGAGTTCGAACGCCGCATGAACGGCGAGCTGCCGGCCGACTGGCAGCAGGTGGCCGACGACTACATCAAGGCCACCGACGAGAAGGGCGAGTCCATCGCCTCGCGCAAGGCTTCCCAGAACGCCATCACCGCCTACGCCAGGGCCCTGCCCGAGTTCCTGGGCGGCTCGGCCGACCTGACCCCGTCCAACCTGACCGCCTGGCCGGAAGCGAAGCAGATCACCGACACGGTGGCCGACGGCAACTACATCTCCTACGGCGTGCGCGAGTTTGGCATGTCCGCCATCATGAACGGCATCGCCCTGCATGGCGGCTTCATCCCGTTCGGCGGCACCTTCCTGATGTTCTCCGAATACGCCCGCAACGCGATTCGCATGGCCGCCCTGATGGGGATCCGCACCCTGTTCGTCTATACCCACGACTCCATCGGTCTGGGCGAGGACGGCCCCACCCACCAGCCGGTGGAGCAGATCGCCACCCTGCGCATGATTCCCAACATGCAGGTCTGGCGCCCCTGTGACGCGGTCGAGACCGCCGTGGCCTGGAAGGCCGCCATCGAGAACCAGGCCGGCCCCACCTGCCTGATCTTCTCCCGCCAGGGCCTGCCGCACCAGGTGCGCTCCGACGATCAGCTGACCGAGATCGCCCACGGCGGTTACGTGCTGCAGGACTGCGACGGCAAGCCCGAGGCCATCATCATCGCCACCGGCTCCGAAGTGGGCCTGGCCATGGAGGCCGCCAAGACCCTGACCGAGGAAGGCAAGCAGGTGCGCGTGGTCTCCATGCCCTGCGCCGAAGTCTTCGAGCAGCAGGACGACGACTACAAGGAGTCGGTGCTGCCCTCGGACGTGACCGCCCGCGTGGCCGTGGAAGCCGGGGTGCCCGACTACTGGTGGAAGTATGTGGGCACCAAGGGCCGCATCATCGGCGTGGATCGCTTTGGCGAGTCCGCCCCGGCCGGCGAACTGTTCAAGCACTTCGGACTGACTGCGGAGCACGTGGTCAAGGCCGTCAAGTCGGTTCTCTGAAGTCCCCTTTTTCCGTCTCAACTGGAGAGAAACTCTATGACTATCAAAGTTGGTATCAACGGATTCGGCCGCATCGGCCGCATGGCCTTCCGCGCCATTCACAAGGAATTCCCGGAGCTGGAAGTGGTCGGCATCAACGACCTGCTGGACGCCGATTACCTGGCCTACATGCTCAAGTACGACTCGGTTCACGGCCGCTTCGCCGGTGACGTGAAGGCCGAGGGCGGCAACCTGATCGTCGACGGCAAGACCATCCGCCTGACCGCCGAGCGGGATCCGGCCAACCTCAAGTGGGGCGACATCGACGTGGATCTGGTGCTCGAGTGCACCGGCTTCTTCCTCACCGAGGAAGGCTGCCAGAAGCACATCGAAGCCGGCGCCAAGAAGGTGGTCATGTCCGCGCCGTCCAAGGACGGCACGCCGATGTTCGTCTACGGCGTCAACCACAACGACTATGCCGGCCAGACCATCGTTTCCGCCGCGTCCTGCACCACCAACTGCCTGGCCCCGGTGGCCAAGGTGCTGCACGACAACTGGGGCATCAAGCGCGGTCTGATGACCACCGTGCACGCTGCCACCGCCACCCAGAAGACCGTCGACGGTCCCTCCATGAAGGACTGGCGCGGCGGCCGCGGCATCCTGGAGAACATCATTCCGTCCTCCACCGGTGCCGCCAAGGCCGTGGGCGTGGTGCTGCCCGAGCTGAACGGCAAGCTCACCGGCATGGCCTTCCGCGTGCCCACCTCCGACGTCTCCGTGGTGGATCTGACCGCCGAACTGGAGAAGCCGGCCAGCTACGACGACATCTGCGCCGCCATGAAGAAGGCTTCCGAGAGCGGCGACATCAGCAAGACCCTGGCCTACACCGACGAAAAGGTGGTTTCCACCGACTTCCGCGGCGTGGGTCATTCTTCCGTGTTCGACGCCGGCGCCGGCATCATGCTGGACGAGACCTTCGTCAAGATCGTCGCCTGGTACGACAACGAGTACGGCTACACCTGCAACATGCTGCGCTTCGCCGTGCACGTCGCCGGCTAAAGCGATGCGGATTTCCGGTGGCGGCCGCGTGCCGCCGCCGGATCGTCCGTTTCCGATCCGGAAGCCCATTCGCCAAGCGCCGGACGCCGACGTTTGGCCAATGTTCTTCGAAATCCCACTTTCAGGAGTGAACCCATGTCCGTAATCAAGATGACCGACCTGGATCTGGCCGGCAAGCGCGTGCTGATCCGCGAAGACCTCAATGTGCCCGTCAAGGATGGCAAGGTCACCTCCGACAAGCGTATCCGCGCTTCCCTGCCCACCATCGAACACGCCATGAACGCCGGCGCCAAGGTGATGCTCATGTCCCACCTGGGCCGTCCCACCGAGGGCGAGCCGGCCGAGGAATTCTCCCTCAAGCCGGTGGCCGATCACCTCGGCGAACTGCTGGGCAAGCCGGTACGCCTGATTACCGACTACCTGGAGAACCCGCCGCAACTGGAAGACGGCGAGGTGGTGGTGCTCGAGAACGTGCGCTTCAACAAGGGCGAGAAGAAGAACGACGAGGAACTGGCCAGGAAATACGCGGCCCTGTGCGACGTGTTCGTGATGGACGCCTTCGGCACCGCCCACCGCGCCCAGGCCTCCACCTATGGCGTGGCCAAGTACGCGCCGGTGGCCTGCGCCGGCCCGCTGTTGGTGGGCGAACTGGAAGCCCTGGGCAAGGCCCTGGAGAACCCGGACCGGCCGATGGTGGCCATCGTCGGCGGCTCCAAGGTGTCCACCAAGCTCACCGTGCTTGACTCCTTGTCCAAGGTGGTCGATCAGCTCATCGTCGGCGGCGGCATCGCCAACACCTTCATCGCCGCCATGGGCTACAACGTGGGCAAGTCCCTGTACGAGCCGGATCTGGTGGACGAAGCCAAGCGCCTGATCGCCGACGCCAAGGCCAAGGGCGCCGACATCCCGATCCCCGTGGACGTGGTCACCGGCAAGGAGTTCTCGGAGAACGCCAAGGCCGAGACCAAGAAAGTGGACGAAGTGGCCGACGACGACATGATCTTCGACGTGGGCCCCGAGACCGCGGCCCAGTATGCCGACCTGCTGAAGAAGGCCGGCACCATCGTCTGGAACGGTCCGGTGGGTGTGTTCGAGTTCGACCAGTTCGCCGGGGGCACCAAGGCCCTGGCCCTGGCCATCGCCGAGAGCAGCGCCTTCTCCATCGCCGGCGGCGGCGACACCCTGGCGGCCATCGACAAGTACGGCGTGGCCGACCGGATCTCCTACATCTCCACCGGCGGCGGTGCCTTCCTCGAGTTCCTCGAGGGCAAGAAGCTGCCGGCGGTGGAAATCCTGGAACAGCGCGCGGCGGGCTGATCCGCCGACTGCCGGGGGACCAGCCGTCCCCCGGCCCGTTCAGGAAACCGGCAAACGACTATGCGCAGAACCAAAATCATCGCCACGCTCGGCCCGGCCACCGACGATCCCAAGATCATGGATCGCATGATCGAGGCGGGCGTGGACGTGGTGCGAATCAACTTCTCCCACGGCACCCACGCCGAGCACCAGGAGCGGGCCGAGAAGGTCCGCAACCGCGCCCGGGCCCATGGCCGCCAGGTCGGCGTGCTCTGTGATCTGCAGGGCCCCAAGATCCGCATCGAGCGGTTCAGGGAAGGCAAGGTCGTCCTCCACGAGGGTGACACCTTCATCCTCGACACGGCCTGGGATCCGGACGGCGGCACCGCCGAGCGCGTCGGCATGGCCTACAAGTCCCTGCCCGAGGACGTCAGTCGCGGCGACACCCTGCTGCTGGACGACGGACGCATCGTCCTGTGGGTGGATTCGGTGGAAGGCACCGAGGTCATCTGCCGGGTGGTGGTGGGCGGCGAGCTGTCCGACCGCAAGGGCCTCAACCGCCAGGGCGGCGGGCTCTCGGCGCCGGCGCTGACCCACAAGGATCGGGAGGACATCCGCATGGCCGCCACCATGCAGGCCGACTACCTGGCCGTGTCCTTCCCGCGCAACGCCGAGGACATCCACGAGGCGCGGCGCCTGCTCACCGAGGCCGGCGGGCATGCCGGCATCATCGCCAAGATCGAACGGGCCGACGCCCTGCAGAACATCGACGAGATCATCGAGGCGTCCGACGCCATCATGATTGCCCGCGGCGATCTGGGTGTGGAGATCGGTGATGCGGCCCTGCCGCCGGTGCAGAAGAGCCTGATCAAGCAGGCCCGGGACATGAACCGGGTGGTGATCACCGCCACCCAGATGATGGAGTCCATGATCTCCAGTCCCATCCCCACCCGGGCCGAGGTCTTCGACGTGGCCAACGCCGTGCTCGACGGCACCGACGCGGTGATGCTCTCGGCCGAGACCGCCACCGGCATGTTCCCGGACAAGGCCATCGGCGCCATGGACCGGGTCTGTCTGGAGGCCGAGAAACAGCGGGTGGCCACCCACTCCCATCACCGCATCGACACGGTCTTCAAGCGCATCGACGAGGCCATTGCCATGGCCACCATGTACACCGCCAACCACCTGGGCGTGAAGGCCATCGCCGCGCTGACCGAATCGGGATCCACCACCCTGTGGATGTCCCGCATCAGCTCGGGGATCCCCATCTATGCCTTGACGCGTCATGTGGAGACGCGTAGAAAGGTGACACTCTACCGGGGCGTCTACCCGGTCTCCTTCGAGGAGACGACCAAGGATCACGCGGTCCTCAACAAGGAAGCCATCGACGAGCTTCTGCGGCGGGGCGCGGTCCGGGAAGGCGATCTGGTCATCATTACCAAGGGCGATCTGACCGGCGTGATGGGCGGCACGAACGCCATGAAGATCGTCCGTGTCGGGGAACTGCTCAACACCGAAGAGGACATCGAATCCCGGGTGGACTGAGCCGGACCACGGCCGTCAGCGACACCACCAACATCCAATCAATCATCATCGTTCAAGGAGGTCCCGAAAATGGCCCTGATTTCCCTTCGTCAACTGCTGGATCATGCCGCCGAGCACGGCTATGGCATGCCGGCATTCAACGTCAACAACATGGAGCAGGTGCACGCCATCATGCAGGCGGCAGCCGAAACCAACAGCCCGGTGATCATGCAGGGTTCCGCCGGTGCCCGTGCCTATGCCGGCGAGGCCTTCCTGCGCCACCTGGTCCAGGCCGCCGTCGAGCAGTATCCGGACATTCCCGTGTGCATGCACCAGGACCACGGTTCCTCGCCGGGCGTGTGCCTGCGCTCCATCCAGTCCGGCTTCACCTCGGTGATGATGGACGGCTCCCTGATGGAAGACATGAAGACCCCGTCCTCCTTCGAATACAACGTGGAAGTCACCCGCAAGGTGGTGGAAATGGCCCACGCCGGCGGTGTTTCCGTGGAAGGCGAGCTGGGCTGCCTGGGTTCGCTGGAAACCGGCGAGATGGGCGAGGAAGACGGCCACGGCGCCGAGGGCAAGCTGGACATGGACATGCTGCTGACCGATCCGGAGCAGGCCGCCGAGTTCGTCAAGCTGACCGACGTGGACGCCCTGGCCATCGCCATCGGCACCTCCCACGGCGCCTACAAGTTCACCAAGGAACCCACCGGTGACATCCTGCGCATCGATCGCATCAAGGAAATCCACGAGCGCATCCCCAGCACCCACCTGGTCATGCACGGTTCCTCCTCGGTGCCGCAGGACTGGCTGCAGATCATCAACAACTACGGCGGCGACATGGGCCAGACCTACGGCGTGCCGGTCGAGGAAATCCAGGAAGGCATCAAGCACGGCGTGCGCAAGGTGAACATCGACACCGATCTGCGCATGGCCTCCACCGGCGCCATCCGCAAGTTCCTGGCCGAGAACCCCTCGGTCTTCGATCCGCGCAAGTTCCTCAAGGCCTCCACCCAGGCCATGAAGGAAATCTGCAAGGCGCGCTACGAAGCCTTCGGCTCCGCCGGCATGGCCGACAAGATCAAGCCCATCCGTCTGGAAGACATGGTCGAACGCTACGCCTCCGGCGAACTGACCCAGAAGGTCAAGAGCAAGGCCGCCTAGTCTTTTCGGCGCGTAGCGCCGAAAAGACAGGGACGAGTGGCGAGGGCCGAGGGACGAGGGGGAAACCTCCTGTTCCTCGGCTCTTGTCGTTTTGGACGTAGGGTACGTTCGCGCAGCAACGCACCAACGAATTCAGGGCCGAGGGACGAGTGGCGAGGGACGAGGAAAACCTTGTGCTTGGCTCCGACGAGTAGGGTGCAATAGCGCAGCGTATTGCACCACCCCTTTTACCCCAATCATCCAATCCAAACCATGCCCCACGAAGACATCCTCTCCCGTCTGGTCGCGAAGATCGAAGCCGAGCCCCACAGCGGCCAGTCGCTGCTGCTGTTTGCGTTGGCCAAGACCCTGGACATGCCCAGGGGCGGGCACATGTACATGCTGCAGAAACTGCGGGAGATGACCCCGGAGACCCGGGCCATGGCCTATGCGCTGATGGAGCTGATGGCCGAGGGCGGCAACACCGGGCCCGAGTGGGAGGCGGCCGTTGCCCGCATGGAGAAGGCTATCCGCGGCGGCTGATGCCGTGAAATACCTGATTCGAAAGGGTATTTTTCAGGATTAAAGGAACCGTGACGTCGTTCCGCTAAGAAGGGTAAGTCCCTTCGATGCGGGGTGATGTCATGGACAGAGCCATTGGTGATGGCAAACGGGCTTGCCGCCGGCCCGGCGTAGCCGGTCTGCTGATTGGCCTGCTGATGGCCGGTGCGGCACATGGCGCCGTGCCGATCGGGATCGGAACTCCGGGCATCAGCGCCGGACTGGACCGGATCGGCGCGGTGGCCAGTGCCGCCCGGCGCGACTTCGATCGCGGCCTCGAGGCCTTCGAGGAGAACGAATGGGCCCTGGCCGAACGGCTCTGGCTGTGGTCGGCCCGCGCCGGCAACGTGCAGGCCCGCTACCACCTGGGCGTGCTCTATGACCGTCTCGCGCCGGGTTCGGTCGCCGCCCTCATCTGGTATCGTCGCGCCGCCCGGGCCGGCCACAGCGACGCCCAGCACAACCTGGCCCTGGCCTACATGCGCGGCGAGGGCGTGCCGGTGGACATGCAGCAGGCCCTCTACTGGTGGACCCGGGCCGCCCGGGCCGGCAACGTGGATTCCCAGTACAACCTGGGGCTGGTGTATGCCCTGGGCCAGGGCGGGGTGACGCCGAACCGCGAACGGGCCCGCTTCTGGTGGCTGCAGGCGGCCCGCCACGGTGATGCCGCCGCCCAATACAACCTGGGCACCCTCTACGCCAGCGAACCGCAACATCCCGACTTCTGCCAGGCGCGCCACTGGTTCACCGTCTCCAGCCGCAACGGTTTCGTGCGTGCCGATCGGGCGCTGGCCATGTTGCCAGGTCCGGCTTCCGTCTGTCACTGATCGGTTCAAGCCGCGCCCGAAGAAATCCTCTCCGCTCCGTGATTGGACGATGCATGCACCGATATGGTGTGCGGATCTGTGCCTGTGCACCAGAAACGTTCATGACAGGTTCAGCACAAAGGCAGTCTTTGAAGGTTTCGCGTACGCCAATCTGCTTAAAAATGCTTTTACATCAATCATTTTTAAAAACCAAGTGATTATATAGGAATACAACTGGTACGGTATTTGCTCGCCTGCTGGCAGTCGGTGCGGTTGTCTGCCGCACCTTTCTGTAACGGGGAGGAATATCATGATGAACCTGTCGTGCGCACGGGTTTGCCCGCAGGGCATGAGAATCGGGGGCTGGCTGCTGCTGGGCCTGCTGCTGGTGGGGACACCGGCCCTGGCCGCCAAGCCGGCCAAGGAGAAGCCGGTCACCATTCTTGAAGGTTTCAAGCACCTGAGTAAGGAGAGCGCCGAGTGCGTCTCCTGCCATCGCGAGAAGACGCCCGGCATCTACGAGATGTGGGGCGAGTCCAAGCACTACCGGGCCAACGTGGGCTGCTACGAGTGTCACAAGGCCAAGCCCACCGACAAGGATGCCATCAAGCACAAGGATTTCGTGATCTCGGTGATCGTCTCGCCCAAGGACTGCGGTTCCTGTCACGAGCAGGAGACGAAGGAGTTCGAGGGCAGCCACCATGCTTCGGCCGGCAACATTCTCGGCTCCCTGGACAACGTGCTGGCCGAGGTGGTCGAAGGCGCGCCTCTGCTCAAGGGCAGCTCGCCGGTGGTGACCATGGGCTGCGCCGGCTGTCATGGCTCCATCGTGCGGGTAAATTCCGACGGTTCCCTGAACCCATCCGGCTGGCCGAATACCGGCATCGGCCGCATCAACCCGGACGGCTCCCGGGGCGCCTGTTCTGCCTGCCATCTGCGCCACAACTTCGATGTGGAGCAGGCCCGTCACCCCGACAACTGTGGCCGCTGCCATCTGGGTCCGGATCATCCGCAGAAGGAAATCTACGAAGAATCGGTACACGGCATTGCCTTCCGTGCCCATATCGACGAGATGAACATGGACTCCAGCAAGTGGATCCCCGGCGAGGACTACAGCGCCGCGCCCACCTGCGCCACCTGCCACATGTCGGCCACCAAGGATCTGCCGGTGACCCACGATGTGGGCGACCGCATCTCCTGGAACCTGCGCGCGCCCATTTCCTTCAAGATCGACGAGAAGGCGAAGAAGGCGGGCAAGAAGGTCAAGCCCTGGCTGGCGCGCCGCAAGGACATGAAGAACGTGTGCAGCTCCTGCCACGGCCGCAACATCGTCGACAACTTCTATGAACAGCTCGACAGCTTCGTGAACCTCTACAACGACAAGTTCGCGATTCCCGGCGCGAAGATCATGAAGGTGCTCAAGGAGGAGAAGCTGATCGATCCGGTGAAGTTCAACGAGGAAGTGGAGTGGACCTGGTTCCTCCTCTGGCATCACGAAGGCCGCCGCGCCCGGCACGGCGCCGCCATGCTGGCCCCGGACTATGTGCACTGGGAGGGCATGTTCGAGGTCTCGCGGCGCTTCTATATCGAAATGGTGCCGCAGGTGCGGGAGCTGATCCACAAGGCCGAGCAGGCCGGGAACAAGAAGGCCGCTGCCCGCGTTCAGAAGGTGCTCGACGAAATCCTCGATTCGGAGATGCACCGCTGGTTCAAGGGCGGCAAGCCGCCCAAGACCTGGTCGCCCAAGGATGACGACAACCACGGGTTCGACGTCTCCAAGATAAAGGGTTAGACCGTCCCTCTCCCTCTGGCTGGATGCCATCTCGCCCACGGACGGGGCCTTTTCCATGGCCGGGAGCGGGCTCGCCGCTCCCGGCCCTTCGGTTGCATGCCGGCGCGTTTGGGTGCCGGGCAGGGGATCTGGAATGTTCACGCGATTGCTGGTGCTGTTTCTCGTCTGCCTGGCCGGTGCGGCCACGGCCGAACCGGCCTTCACCGATGCCGAATGCCTGGACTGTCACGGCATCGAAAGCTATGCCGTGCCGACGGGCGAACACGGCGAGGCCGGGATGCGGCCGCTGGGGCTCAACGTGTCGGCCTGGCGGGACAGCGTGCATGGCGATCTGAAATGCGTGACCTGCCATGACGACGTGCGCGAGCTGCCGCATCGCAAGACCGGCCTGGAACGGCCCGACTGCGTGCAGTGTCATCTGGAGACGGCCGAGCGCAAGGCGGCGGAGCAGGCCCAGCGCAAGCGCCAGACCCGAGCGGCACGGCGGGAAAAGGAAAAGCCGTCCTTTGTGATCAACACGGAACGCTACACCCGGTCCGTGCACGCCGATGGCAAGGCCGACAACGCCGACTGTGCCACCTGTCACACGGCGCACTATGTCTATCCGTCCGACGATCCGCGGGCCTCGACCTTCCGGGAATACTCGCCGACGCTGTGCGGCGCCTGCCATGAAAAGGCACTGGCGGCCTGGTCCGACTCCCTGCACGCAGCCGCCTTGCGCCGGCCCTGGAAGGGTGACAGCGCCACCTGCTCGGATTGCCACAATGCCCACGAGATTGCCCCCAAGGAACAGTTGGCCACCCAACGGCGGGTGACGAAGAACTGCGGCGACTGTCATCAGCACGAGGTGGCCAGTTACATGATGACAACCCACGGCCAGCTGGCTTGGCTGGGCAACGCGAAGGTGCCGCGCTGCAGCGATTGCCATGAAGGCCACGCGACGGTCGGCATCGACGATCCGCGCTCGCCGGTGAGCGAAGAGCGGCGGCTGGACACCTGTCGGGAATGCCACGAGACGGCGGGGCCGGGGATCGTTTCCTACAAGGCCCACGGCAACACCAACAATTTCGATCGCTATCCGCTGATGTTCATCACCGGCAAGTTCATGGTCGGGATCGTGATCCTGGTGCTGATCTTCTTCTACACCCACTCGATGCTCTGGTTCTACCGCGAGTACAAGACCCGGGTGTTGGGAACCACCAAGGTGGATGGCGTTACGGTGCGCTATCGTATCAAGCCGCCGAAGAAGCACAGCGACCGACATTTCCAGCGCTTCCCCTGGTACTGGCGGCTCAACCACTGGGCGCTGGCCCTGTCGGTGATGACCCTGGTGATGACCGGCATGGCGGTCATGTATCCCGATACTGACTGGGCCATGCGCGTGGTGGCGGCCGTGGGCGGGCCGGCCGCCTTTGGCATCATCCACCGCACGGCCGGGGTGGTGTTCCTGCTGGCGGTGCTCGGCCACCTGGTGGCGGTGCTGGCGCGGGTGCTGCGCGATCCGAACTTCGAATGGTTCGGTCCCGATTCCCTGTTGCCGCGCAAGAAGGACTGGGAGGACATGAAGGCCCAGTTCCGCTGGTTCTTCGGCAAGGGCGAGCAGCCGCGCTTCGATCGTTTCACTTACTGGGAGAAGTTCGACTACTGGGCCGTGTACTGGGGCGCCTTCGTCATCGGCACCTCAGGCGTGATCCTGTGGGCCTCGCCGACTCTGCTCGAGTTCCTGCCCGGGTGGGTGTTCAACATTGCCTCCATCGCCCACGGGGTGGAGGCGTTCCTGGCGGTGACCACGCTGTTCGTGGTGCATTTCTTCAACAACCACTTCCGCCCGGCCAAGTTTCCGCTGGATACGGTGATGTTCAGCGGCAGCTGGGATCTGGAGGAGTTCAAGGAAGAGCGCCCGCTGGAATACGAACGGCTGGTGGCATCGGGCGAGCTGGAGAAACACCTGGTCAAGCCGCCCTCGAAGCTGGCCAACGTCATCTACCACATACTCGGCTTTACCCTGCTGGGCATCGGGATCAGCCTGCTGGTGATGGTGCTGATCGGGTTCTTCGAGCGGGGACTAGTCTAGATCGTTGTTCCGAAACAGGCGTCGGTTTGCTGGTTATTTGCATACCCGAACTCCCGTCCGGCTTGGGGGAGGGCTTTCCGTGACACGCCGTGAATACATCCCTGTAGGCTCGGCCGCCCGCCGTCGCTCCGGGCGTCCTGCCCTCTCGCGACACTTGTGCTCCTGCACGTCGTCCCTGCGGCGGACGGTCACGGAAAGCCCTCCCCCAAGCCGGACTCCGAGGCATTGTCAACAAGGTCTTCTATATTTCGGAACCGCTATCTAAATACCTGTTCCGAATACCACTACACCCTGTGGTAGGCACGGAGCCCTCAAGGCAGGCGGGTCGTTTCGTGACCGTCGGCCGCAGGGATGCGGCCGTCGAGCCTACAGGGATGTATTTACGGCGTGTCACGAAACGACCCGCCTGCCTTGAGGGCGGGCCTGATGGTTTGTAGAGAACCACTTAATTGTCCGGGATTTGGAACAGTTGTTTGGACCACTGTTCCGAATTCCGCATTACCTTGTGGCTGTTTAGGCCCTCCGGATATGAGGACTTCTCTCGTAGCGAATCGTGGTCGAGGGAACCATTATCTAACAGGACGAGCAACTGGCCTTCACGATGTCAGGGCGGCGAACAGCAGCGGCAGTTTTTCCGGTAGCCGCTCGACGTGGTCGATGACCGTGTATTGCTGGCCGAAGATGTCGCCGATGTATTCGTCGGCCTTGGTGTCGAGGCTGATGCACCAGGTGAAGATGCCATCGGTGTCTAGCTCGAGCACGGCCTTGCGGGCGTCCTCGATGAGCAGGCGTTCGTCGTGCACGTCGATGTCGGACGGCTCGCCGTCGGTGAGGATCAGCAGCAGCTTCTTGTCGGCCTTCTGACTCTTCAGGTAAT
>JALVBM010000423.1 GCA_027010665.1 Chromatiales bacterium | reverse complement strand
ACCGCGTTTCAGCAGAACCGCCTGCTGTTCCAATGGTTCGTAATCCTCATCCGGTACTGTCCACAAACTGCCTCCGGTGTTTGACCGAGTTCGTACCTGGGCCAGCGCAACAAAACCGGCATCGGCATTGCCGGTCATCACGAACTGGAAAGCCTGCGCCACCGACTCGCCACGGATCAGACGCCCCTGAAGCGTCGTCCACAAATCCCTTCGCTGCAGGAATTGACGGGCCGCAAGCCCATAGGGCGCCGTCTTCGGATTGGCCAGTGCCAGCCGACCGAAGCGTCCCCGTCGCAACCAGGCCTGTCCATCGTCGAACAGGCCCGGCCGGGGCGACCAGAGCACCAGACGGCCAATGGCATAGGTGAAACGGCTGTCGGGTACACCGTGACCTTCCCACTCCAGCCGTTCCGGCCGGGCCGCATCGGCGGCCAGGAACAGATCAAAGGGCGCGCCATGACGGATCTGGGCATACAGCTTGCCGGTGGAACCGGCACTGATCCGCAACCGGTGTCCGCTGGTCTCACTGAAATCCCGGGCCAATGTTTTGAGCACGGGCAAAAAGTTGGCGGCGACCGCCACGGTGACCTCGCCCGCGAAAGCCTCTTTCGGCAGCAGGGCAAGGATCAGCAACAGGCAAGGCCAATGTCGCAAGGGGGTCGAAGAAACGGCAGGAAAGACGGTCAAGATGTCGGGCCTCCGGGCGGATTCACGCTATTATGCCCCGCACGGGCGAGGGGCGAAATCACGGCCGGGATTTGAAATTGCCGGAATCCATCCTCATGAAGGTCCCGTCCCGATGGATTCATCAACGACAACAACCGTCATCCACAGGAAGGACACCATGCCCAAACCCCGCATCGCTGCCCGCGAACCCGTTGCCGTCCAACTCGAGGCCGGCAAGACCTACTGGTGGTGCGCCTGCGGGCGCAGCAAGAACCAGCCGTTCTGCGACGGCTCCCACAAGGGAACCGATTTTGAGCCGGTGGAATTTACCCCGAAGGAAAGCGGCGAAGCCTGGCTCTGCCAGTGCAAGCACACGGCCACCCCGCCCTATTGCGACGGCAGTCACCAGCACCTGGACGAAGAAGGTGACAATCCCGGCACAGACAATCCGGGCACGGTCGCCCCCACGCCCGAGGAACCCACCCTCGCCCGGGTCCACGATCTCGCCCGCAACGGCCTCGCACACCGGCCCCACGGCGAGCTGGTCGCCATGGGCGTGCCGCGTCCGCAACTGCCATCCTGGGACGACATCCAGATCCTGCCCGCCCAGCTCGCCCGCCGGCCCCTGCCGGAAGATGCCCCGGTGTCCACCGAACTGGTCATCGGACCCAATGCACGCAAGCCACTGGTGCTGGAAATGCCGCTGTTCGTCTCCGACATGAGCTTCGGCGCCCTCTCCCGCGAGGCCAAGCTGGCCCTGGCCAGCGGTGCGGCCACGGCCGGGACGGCCACCGCATCCGGCGAAGGCGGCCTGTTGCCCGAGGAAATCGAACGCAACCCCCGCTGCCTGTTCGAATACGGCACCGCCGGTTTCGGGTATTCGGAGGAACTGCTGACGAAGATCGGCGCGTTTCACTTCAAGGGCGGCCAGGCCGCCAAGACCGGCATCGGCGGTCATCTGCCGGCCGGCAAGGTCACCGAAGAGATCGCCCGCGTGCGCGGCATCGAACCGGGCCGGGATGCCATCTCGCCGCCGGCCATCCCCGATCTGATCACACCCCAGGACTTCCGCCGCTTCGCCGACCGGGTGCGTGAAATCAGCGGCGGCATTCCCGTCGGTTTCAAGCTCTCCGCCAATCACATCGAGGCCGACATCGCCTTCGCGCTGGAAGCCGGCGCCGACTATCTGATCCTGGACGGCCGCGGCGGTGGCAGCGGCGCCGCCCCGCGCCTGTTCCGCGACAACATCTCCGTGCCCACCATTGCGGCCCTGGCCCGCGCCCGCCGCTTTCTCGACGAACAGAA
>JALVBM010000422.1 GCA_027010665.1 Chromatiales bacterium | reverse complement strand
TTCCGGCGGGTGCAGGAAATCGATCACGGCGCCGAGGGTGAAGGCGATGGCGCCGTAGACGAGCGGGCGCAGGAAACGGGTGCCGTGCCAGCGGTACAGGGCCACGGCGGAGAGCAGGCCCATCCAGCCCAGGCCAAGGTACATCAGCAGGCCCACGCTCTCGGGCAGATCATCGAAATAGATGCTCTTGAGCGTCAGGCCGCCGATGGCCAGGCCCCAGACCAGTGCCAGGATGCCCCAGCGCCAGAACCCGCGGAACAGCAGGATGTGCAGGGGCGTGAAGGTGCCGGCGATCTGGATGAAGATGGCGGCGTGATCGAGCCGCTGCAGGACCAGGCGCGGCGTGCCGCCGGGTTCGAGTAGATGGAACACCCCGCTCATGGTCAGCAGGAACACACAGGCGAACACGTACACGGTCAGCGAGACGATGCGTGCCGCATGGCCACGGGCCCGCATCAGCAGGGCGATGCCAAGACCAAAGAAGACGCCGGTGGGGAGCAGATGGGAGAGGGAACTGAAGGGTTCACTGAACCCGGGTATGGCCTGTATCAAGGGGAAACGATCCTGAAATAAAAGAACCGGCATGGATGTGCCGTTCATTGAGCATACGCCATTTCCGGCCAATGTAAAGGCACGGACGAAACGCCCGGGCCATGTCCGGAGAGGAATTGAGGATGTTCAGGCGCGTGCGCTGCCGGGCGCGTTCCGGTGTCCGGTCATCAGGCGCCACAGGTAACCGGCCGGATGCTCCTCGCCGGTGACGACATAGTTGAGCACGCTGGCGTTGCCCCGCACCCATTCCATCATGCCCCGCGCGGCGGGATGGCCGCAGAACAGCAGGCGATCCCCGATCTGCAACCGGAAATCGTCGTCCGGCAGCAGGATGTCCTCGTTGTGGCGCTCGCAAAGGAGTGGCACACAGGGCAGAAGATGATCCCGATCCCGGGGATCACGGCAGACATGTTCGAGGCGCAAGTCACCCGCCTCCCGAACCCGTGCCGCCAGGGCCGGGGAATCGGCCTCGGTGATGTCCACTTCCCAGGTCACGGGTGCCCGGTCCTCCACCACGCCGTAGATCCGGCTGTTGAGGCGGTTGGCCCAGTCATTGTCCTGCCGGCGGGCCAAGTGCAGAAAGGTTTCCAGCAGGGGGGTCTGGATCAGGGCGAAGATCTTGTGGGCGATGATGCTCCCGCGGCGCATGATCAGATCCACGTCGGCCGCCTGGAAGATGGCATCGTTGCTGCGCGAGTTCTGACGAGCCACCCGAAACAGGTTGGAATTGAGATCGTGGGCCGTCATCAGAATGGACAGATTGTTGGCGTCGTTGTCGGTGCCGGCCACGATGCCGACGGCATCCTGCACGCCTGCCTGCAGCAGGGTTTCGGCCTCGGTGCCCCAGCCCACGACCGTGTCGGGCGGAGCGCCCGTGGCCTGTGGCCGCGATTCGATGATGGTCACCTCGATGTTTTCCTCGCGCAGGCGTTGGTGAACCGCCTTGCCGAAGCGTCCGTAGCCGCACAGGATCCACTTGCCGTGGGGCGGATAGATGGGTGCCTTCAGCGGTTCGTTCGGTACCGAGGTCAGCCACTCGTAGAGCAGATAGGTACCGGGCGAGTGCAACGCCAGTGCCAGTCGCCCGGCGAAGGTATCGAAGGGATTGATGATGTGGTTGGTCCCGAAGGAGGCGATGTTGGCTTCCACTTCCCGGGTCTCGGCCCGGGCGATGGTGGCGATTTCCGGATTGAGCAGGTTGCTGGTGATGGCGACCTGCAGGTTGACGGCATCGTTGTTGGTGAGGGCCACCACACCGATGCAGTTGGGCTTGTGCAGACCGGCCTTGAGCAGGTTGTCGGGCTCGGCCGCATCGGCACACAGGGCCGGCACGAAGGTCCGCAGGTCCTCCAGTTCCAGGGCATCGACCCGTTCCTGGCGCAGTTCCACCACCACCGCATTGAAGCCGGCATCGGTCAGCGCCCGCACCAGCATGCTGCCGGTATCGCCATAACCGCAGACCAGATAGAAGGGATCGCGAATGCGGTGCACGGCGCGACGGAAGGCCTGCTCGGTCAGCAGGCGCCGAAACCCCGGATCCTGCAGGGCGGAGAGCAGCGCCCCGATGCCGTACAGCCAGGCGACCACCGTGGCATAGATGGACACCGTCGCCCACAGGCGCTGGGCGTCGGTAAAGGGATAGGGAATCTCGCCGAAGCCGATGGTGGTGCCCATGAAGCTGACGAAATAGAAGGCGTGGAAGAAATCCATGCGCCAGGGGCGGCCCTGATCGTCCACGCCCGGGATCAGGGTGAAACCGAGAATGGAGATGGCGTAGACCAGGATGAGGACGATGAGCGGCGAGTGGAGCCGCCGCAGCAGGACGAAGACGATGTTGGGCATGGCGCGCGCCTCAGCGCCGGACCATCACCGTTTCGGTCACCAGCAGCACCACCGAGGTCACGTTGGCCAGCACCGCACCGCCGGAGAGGGAAATGATGGCGGCCATGGCGTGGGGCGTCATGCCGGTTTCGGTCATGTTCTCGACGATGCCCCAGACCAGGGCCGCGGCGATGAGCTGCAGATCGGCCACCAGGCTGGTGGCCAGCAGCACGGCGCCGATGTGGCTGCGGTCGCCGAACTTGAGCACCGTGGCGATCAGGCTCACCACGATGGCGGCATACAGTTCGTAGACGTTGTGGTGGACCGGATTGTCGATGTCCCCGAGGAAGAAGCCGAAGTTGAGCGTCAGGGCCAGGACGATGAAGAAAGCGAAGATGACCTTTTCCAGATTCATGTTCGGCGCCTCGAGGCCGCGATGGACGTTGGACGAAAACCCCGGCAAAATATAGCACGATTCCCCGAATCGCCCCATCACTCACCGCAGGCGCCGGGAATCGCTACCGCCTGTCGGAGAACGCGGCGCGGCGCTTTGACAGGCCCCGAAAATCCCACTATATCCATCGGAGTAAACCCGATTTCAAGGAGCAGGCCATGGAACTCAATCGCAACGGTGAATCCGGTCCGGTCCCGTTCCGCTCCGGGCGCTTCTTCAACGTCGGCTCCGCCTGGTACTTCGCCACCCGCGAGGCCCTGGACCAGGGGCCCTATCCCTCGCGCCAGGAAGCCGAAGCCGCCCTGGCCATGTATATCGAAAACGTCCGCGAAGTCGAGCGCCACTGGCGCTGAGACTACGCTGGCACGGCCCGGGGCTTCAGGCGCGCCCGGACGCGGCCGATAACCGGTTGAACCCCAAGCACGATTTCATGGCGACGGCATTGACGATCGTCAATGCCCGCCATCGCCTGAGCGTTCGATACTGACAATTCCTGTCGCCGGCAAAACCGCGAGGAGCGCACCCATGACCGACAAGCAGCCCGACACCCCCGATCTGACCCTGGCGAGCGGCGGCGACAAGCCCCGTCGCAAGCCGTCCAAGGCGTCCAAATCCGGTGGCAAGAAACTCACCCGCAAGGACATCTTTCGCCACGGGGCCTATCCCTACAAGAAGAAGATGTCGGTAAAGGAATACGAAAAGCGCAAGAAGGAACTGCAGATCGAGCTGCTGAAACTCCAGAACTGGGTGAAGGATACCGGCCAGAAGGTGGTGATTCTCTTCGAGGGTCGGGACGCAGCCGGCAAGGGCGGCACCATCAAGCGCTTCATGGAACACCTCAACCCCCGTGGTGCGCGGGTGGTGGCCCTGGAGAAGCCGACCGAGGTGGAGCGCGGTCAGTGGTACTTCCAGCGCTACATCAACAACCTGCCCACGGCCGGCGAGATCGTGATGTTCGATCGCTCCTGGTACAACCGCGCCGGCGTGGAGAAGGTGATGGGTTTCTGCACCCCGGCCGAATACCTGGAATTCATGCGCCAGGCCCCGGAGCTGGAGCGCATGCTGGTGCGCAGCGGCATCCACCTGTTCAAGCTGTGGTTCTCGGTGAGCCGCGAGGAGCAGTTCCGCCGCTTCCAGAAACGGCGCAAGGATCCGCTCAAGCAGTGGAAGCTGAGCCCCATCGACATGGCCTCGCTGGACAAGTGGGACGATTACACCCGCGCCAAGGAAGCCATGTTCTTCTACACCGACACCGCCGACGCCCCCTGGACCGTAATCAAGTCCGACGACAAGAAGCGGGCGCGCATCAATGCCATGCTGCACGTGCTCAGCAACCTGCCCTACGACAACAAGGACGACAGCGTGGTCACCATCCCCGATCCCCTGATCGTCGGCCGCACCTCGGATCTCTACGAAGAGGACGAGAAGCCCATCCACGAAGCCCACAGCGCCTGAAGCGGAGATCGACCATGAGCCAGCAGCAACGCGAACATGCCAAGCAGGTGGTGGAACGCTTCCGCGAGATGCTCAGCCCCAGCGGCCGTCAGCACGTGGGCGAGGCGCACTTCGACGAACTGGCCCTGCTGGTGGAGGCCGCCATCAGCAGTGCCGTGCTCGAAGCCATGGAGTCGGTGGCCGACCGGCTCGAGGCGCTGGCCCACGAGATGCGCAACCAGGCCGAACACTTCGACCACCCGTCCCACGCCGAGGATGGATGCTGAAACCCTTTCCCGATCATTGCAGGAGTCCCGCATGCCGCTCGAACACCACGACCTCGCCCACGAGTTTCCGGAATACAAGGATCAGATCCACGAACTGAAGATGCGCGATCACCACTTCGCGCGCCTGTTCAACGAATACGAGGAAGTGGACAAGGAAGTGTTCCGCATCGAGGAGCAGATCGAAACCACTTCCGAC
The DNA here is from genome assembly GCA_027010665.1 of Chromatiales bacterium. Taxonomy (GTDB): domain Bacteria; phylum Pseudomonadota; class Gammaproteobacteria; order UBA6429; family Thiohalophilaceae; genus JALSSV01. Next base: position 3,200 of record JALVBM010000422.1, on the reverse strand, counting down.
GAATACCTCGAAGGGCTGAAGAAGAAACGCCTGCAGCTCAAGGACGAACTCCACGCCATGCTGCAGAAGGCGGCGTCCTGACTCAGCCGCCGGCCGGCATCGCGATCAGCTCGCCATAGCGCGGCGCCAGCGCCTCCCAGGCCAGATGGGCCACCGATGGCGCCGGCGGCAGGATGCCCTGCCGGTGCTGCTGCGCCAGCGCAGCCAGTCGCGCCGCCAGGGCCTCGGCCTCCGCTTCGGGATCGTCGGGGCAGGAAGCGTATCGCCACGGCGCCTCGAACCATTCCGGATAGGCCAGCCGATCCGGCACCAGCGGCCGGCAGCCGCAGGCCACCGCCTCCAGCACGGCCAGCCCCTGAAAGTCGTGCAACGCGGTGGACAGCACCACATGGCTGCGCCGCAGCAGGGCCCGGTAGGCCTCGCGATCGGCCACCGGCCCCCACTGGCCGATGCGCGCCCCCAGCCGCTCGCGCAAGGCCGTGAGCGCCGAAGGCACCTGCCGGAAGCGCTGGCCGAGCACGTGCAGGGTGAAATCCACCCCTTTTTCGGCCAGGCGCAGCATGGCCGCGGCCAGCCGCTCCGGCCCCTTGTCGTACTCCCAGCGATGGTTCCAGACGATGGTGAACCGGGATGGCGGTGCCGTCGGCTGTCCGAACAGTTCGTCCTCCAGGGGCACCGGCAGGCAGACGGCCTTCGCGGCCAGGCGCCCGACCACGTCCGGTGGCACGGCATCGGGCATGCGCCGCAACAGGCCGGCCACGCCGTCGAGAAAGGTGTCCCGATTGAAACGACTGTTGAAGACGAGGCGATCGGCCGCCAGCGCGCCGTAGAGGGTCACCATCAGCGGTTCGAGGCGCGGCTCGGCCCGGCCGGCGGGATAGGCGAACTGGTTCTCGTGGAAATAGAGCAGCGTCGGCACCGTGGCCAGCGATGGCACCAGACCGCGCAGGGTGGCCAGATCGGTCATGGAGGTGGCGACCACCCGTTCCCAGCCGCCATTCCCGGCGGCTTCCAGTTCCCGTGCCAGTTGCAGGGGATTGCCCCGAATGCGCCAGGAAAAGTGGCGCGGCGGCAGGGTCCGGATCGTCCAGTCGTGCCCGGGCAGCGCCGCCACCAGCCCCTCGCGCCAGCGGCGGTGGCTGTCGGCATCGTAGGGAGAGAGCAGCAGAATTCGCACGCCGGCCGCCAAAGCTGCTATGCTTGCAGTGGATCAGGACACCTCACTGCCCTGCCGAAGGCCAGACGGCCCATTCCGTTCATCACAGCAATCCCATCCAATTCTCTGTCAATCCAAGGATTTTTTTATCATGCAAATCGCTGAAAACGCCGTGGTCACGATCGACTACACCCTGAAGGACAACGAAGGCAACGTCATCGACCAGTCTACCGATGGTCAGTTTGCCTACCTGCACGGCGCCGCCAACATCATTCCCGGCCTGGAGAAGGCCCTGGCCGGCAAGCAGGCCGGCGACGAACTGAGCGTCAGCGTCAGCCCCGCCGAAGGCTATGGCGAGCGCAACGACGCCATGGTCCAGGCCGTGCCCCGCGAGATGTTCGAAACCGGCACCAACCCCGAAGTGGGCATGCAGTTTCACGCCGAATCCCCCGAGGGTGACGTGATCGTCGTCACCGTGATCGGCGTCGAGGACGACACCATCACCGTGGACGGCAACCATCCGCTTGCCGGCGTGGATCTCAACTTCGACGTCAAGGTGGTCGACGTGCGCCAGGCCACCGATGAGGAAATCGCCCACGGCCACGTGCACGGCCCCGAAGGCCACGCCCACGCCTGAGGCATTTCCCCGGCGGTCAGGTTTCGATCCGGACCGCCCGCAGATCGGTATCCGGCAGCCCTGCCCGGCGCAGGGCCTGCCGGAATCCCTGCCGCGTCGGACAGCGACGCGCGAAGAACAGATGTGACGCGCCCGGCGCCCCGTCGGAGGCGCCGAACCCCGCCAGCGGCGCCCTGAGGCCGCGCATTCCCGCCAGCACCTCGGCCCATTGGGCTTCGTGATGCACATCCCCGCACTGATACCACACCTCGACCAGTCGGGTCCGTTCCCGCAGGTAGTCGATGTGCCAGCGCGCCGTCTTTTCGGTCTGCGCGTGTCGGCCCACCCGCGCCGCGATGCCGCCCGGTCCGAAGGCCGATCCCACGTACAGATAGCAACCCGGTTCCAGATGAAGAGTGCCGAGCCGGCCGATGGCCAGCTCGGCGAAGGTGCAGGATTCCAGCACCAGCACGTAGGTGCCGGAACAGTCCGGCAGCGATTCGCGGATCACGGCCGGCTCACATCAGGCCGCAGGCGCCACCGCCACAGCAGCCACCGGTGTCGCAGGCCGAGCCGCTGCCGAGGCTCGACGCATTGACCACCTGGCCCCCGGTGGCCAGCTTGCGTACCGGCGCATCCGGCGGCGTATCGCCGGTCTCGATGCCGGCCCGCGCGCACAGCTCGCCCCAGGTGCGGATTTCCTCGCTCATGCCGTGGCGGACCTCCACCACGCGATCGTTGGCGTCACAGCGATAGTCGTAGGTTGGCATGGATACTCCTGTGGATGAATGGGTGAAAAGAAAGCTGACCGATGCGATATAGTACCGCCTCGACCGAATCACAACCGCCCGCAATGCCCACCACCCCCCAGATCCTCGGCCGCCATCAGGCCCGCCTGCGCCAGTGCCATCGCTGCCCGGACATGCAGGGCCCGCCGGTCACCGGCCAGCCGGTGGTCTCGCCGGTACTGCTGGTGGGCCAGGCCCCGGGGCCGAAGGAGATCGTCGAACACCGCCCCTTCGCCTGGACCGCCGGCAAGACCCTGTTCGGCTGGTTCGCCACCCTGGGCGTGGACGAGGCCACCTTTCGCGCCCATGTGTACATGGCCGCCGTCTGCCGCTGCTTTCCCGGCAAGAACCCCAAGGGCGGCGACCGGGTTCCCAGCCGCGAGGAAATCGCCAACTGCGCGCCCTGGCTGGAAAAGGAATTCGAACTCCTGCAGCCCCGCCTGCTGCTGCCGGTGGGCAAGCTGGCCATCGCCCGCTTCCTGCCGGTGCAGAAACTGAACGAGGTGGTCGGCCGCCGGTTCAGCGTCGAATACGCCGGCCACACCTGCGACTGCATCCCCCTCCCCCACCCCTCCGGCGCCTCCACCTGGCACCGCACCGAACCGGGCAAAAGCCTGCTGCAAAAGGCCCTGCGGCTGAT
>JALVBM010000421.1 GCA_027010665.1 Chromatiales bacterium | reverse complement strand
TGGCGGAGAGAGAGGGATTCGAACCCTCGATGGAGCTATTCACCCCATACTCCCTTAGCAGGGGAGCGCCTTCAGCCTCTCGGCCATCTCTCCGGTGTTCGAGGGCGAAAGGATACTAGGCAGGCCGGGACAGGTAAAGCCCTGTCGGGCGGGTTGGTTTCGTGATGTGGGGGGATGTGGTGTGGACCGGTCGAGTCCCCCGGTCCACTCGTGGCGGTTTTTCAGAAAACCGGAATGGGCGACGGTACGGGTTAACTGCCGGATTCCTCGCCGCCTTCCTGTTTCTGTTCCTGCTTGATGCGCTCGTAGATCTCTTCGCGATGGACGGAGACTTCCCGCGGTGCATTGACGCCGATACGGACCTGATTGCCCTTGACGCCGAGGACCGTGACGGATACCTCGTCTCCAATCATGAGCGTTTCGCCCACTCTACGTGTCAGAATCAACATAAAATTTCTCTCCTGGTTTCATGAAATTCCTGGCTTTGCGGTCCGTGCGATGTTCTGGGCACGCTCCCTTTTCCTATCGTCGTCATGCCCCGATTCTTTAGCGTTCCGTGTATGTCCGAACCTCTGCCCGGCGTCTGTCTCACGCGGCGGGAGCCTGTTCCAGATGAAAGGCGTCGTGCAGTGTACGCACGCCGAGTTCCAGATACTTTTCGTCCACGACCACGGAAATCTTGATCTCGGACGTTGAGATCATGCGGATGTTGATGCCTTCGTCGGCCAGGGCCTTGAACATGGTGCTGGCAATGCCCGCGTGGGAGCGCATGCCGACACCGACGAGGGAGATCTTGACGATGTTGTCGTCTCCGACCACTTCCCGGGCGCCGAGTTCACCGGCGGTGCGGGTCAGGATGCCGAGGGCACGTTCGTAGTCGTTGCGGTGCACGGTGAAGGTGAAGTCGGTCGTGCCATCCGCACCGATGTTCTGGATGATCATGTCCACTTCGATGTTGGCCTCGCCGATGGGCCCGAGGATCCGGTAGGCCACACCGGGCTGATCCGGCACACCGAGAATGGTCAGCTTGGCCTCGTCGCGGTTGAAGGCGATACCCGAGATGACCGGGTTTTCCATGTTTTCTTCCTCGAAGGTGATCAGTGTTCCCGGACCGTCCTCGAAGGCGGACAGCACCCGCAGTCGGACGTTGTACTTCCCGGCAAATTCCACCGATCGGATCTGCAACACCTTCGAGCCGAGGCTGGCCATTTCCAGCATCTCCTCGAAGGTGATGCGCTCGAGCCGACGGGCGTTCGGCACGACCCTGGGATCAGTGGTATACACCCCATCCACATCGGTGTAAATCTGACATTCGTCGGCCTGAAGGGCCGCGGCCAGCGCCACCGCCGTGGTGTCCGACCCGCCACGGCCCAGAGTGGTGATGTTGCCGTGTTCGTCCCGGCCCTGGAAGCCGGCCACCACCACCACCCGGCCGGCGTTCAGGTCGTCCCGGATGCGGCTTTCGTCGATATCCAGGATCCGCGCCTTGGTGTGGGCGTCATCCGTGAGGATGTGGACCTGGGATCCCGTATAGGAGACCGCCGGACAACCTCGCTTGATGAGCGCCATGCTCAGCAGGGCGATGGTGACCTGCTCCCCGGTGGAGACCAGCACGTCGTATTCCCGCGGATCCGGGTTCTCGGCGATCCGGTGGGCCAGTTCGATGAGCCGGTTGGTCTCACCGGACATGGCCGAGACCACCACGACCACGTCGTGGCCGGCTTCGCGGGCGGCGATCAGCTTCTCGGCGACCTGTTCGATCTTCTCGACAGATCCGACAGAGGTTCCACCATATTTCTGGACAATTAGCGCCATTTCGCCGGGGGTTCTTCGCAAAAGGCGCAATTAAACATGAAATCGTCTGGAATGGGAAGCAGTTTGGATGAAGTCTAATTCAATTCATGACTTGAATCAGTTATCAACCTTTTTTCGTATTTCTTCTATTGCATTTTGCAGTGCTTCCGGCAGTTTTTCCGGCTC
>JALVBM010000420.1 GCA_027010665.1 Chromatiales bacterium | reverse complement strand
TCCGACTGGCGCTGCAGGAGGGCCAGGTTGGCGAGCAGGGGTGGCAGCGGCTGCTGGCGGGGAAGCGTCTCCCGCAAGGCCTGCTGGACCCGGGCCGGATCGATGCCGCCGGCGGGGGCTGCGAGCAGGCGCAGTTCCAGTTGCGGTTCCCGCGCCAGGATCTGCACCGGCAGACGCTGGCCCGGACGGAACGGCAACTCCGGGGGGCGGGCTGCCTCCAGGGTCACGCCCTGGATGTTGAGCAGCAGATTGCCCCGGTCACCCCGCCCGAGCACACTGGCCTCGAGGATCTGCCCCACCCGCCAGTTTCGCAACAGGGTCGCGACCTCGTTGGCGGAGGGGGAGGGGCTAAGCCGGGCGGCGCCCGGTTGCAGAGGCTTCAGATCCATGGGTTGTGGCCGATACAGGCATCAGTCGGGTCTTTTTCCATCAGCGGCGGCCGCGGCGAAATCTGAAGGGTGACAGGAACTTTCCGAACGAAATGAGCAAACCCCTCTACGTGCGCCGGGAGAACCGGATCCAGGGCCCCTTTCCCGCCGGGCAGATTTCCCAGTGCCTGCTGATCGGCCGTTTTCGTCTCACCGATGAGGTGAGCGTGGATCGGGATACCTGGCAGCCGATCCGCAGCCGACCCGATCTGATTCCGGACGTGCTCAAGGGCGATCCCAACGATCCGGCGTTCAAGGAGCGCCTGCAGGCGGCCCGCCGCTGGGCCGACGAGCGTCGTCCCGCACACGCAGCGGGCGAGGGGGATCAGCGCGCGCCCGAGGATATTCAGACCCTGGAATATCGCCAGAACCGGGAATCGGTCTATCGCCGGCTGAGTCGCCGCAAGGAGGTTGCGGCCCTGCAGGTAGTGGCGGTGCTGGCCATCGTTGTGGCACTAGTGTGGGCGGGTTTCCGGTTCATGCCGCAGGAAAAACCGGCCGAGCCCCGCTGCGACGCGGCCCCGGCGCCCGGTATCGACTGGCACAACTGCCGGCTCTCCGGCCTGCAGGCCCTGCGCGCCGATCTGCACGATGCCCGCCTCGACAGTGCCCAGCTGGTGGGCGCCAACCTGTTCGCCAGCCGCTTCGACAGCGCGCGACTCGACTATGCCGATCTCAGCGTGGCCAAGCTCGGCTTCGCCAGTTTCCGCGGCGCATCCCTGAAGGGTGCTACCCTGCGCCAGGCCGATCTGGGTTCGGCCGATTTCCGCAATGCCAATCTTGCCTACGCCAATCTCACCGGCGCGAACATCGATGGTGCCCGCTTCGAAGGCGCCGTGCTCGATCACGCCATCTGGATCGACGGGCGAACCTGCCTGCCGGGCTCGGTGGGCAAATGTCTCGTTGCAAGGTGAGCCGGTATCGGAACCGCTGTTCAGCCCCCGAATTCTTCCACCGTATACCGCTCGAAGCGCAGGCTGTCCGACCAGTAGTCGGCGGGCAGGCCGGCCTTCATCTTCAGGTGTGCAAGGAACTGGCGCGGATCGGGCAACTGCTCCCATACCGAGGGCAGGAAGGTGGCCCGACGCGTACCTTCGATTAGCACCAGTCCATCCACGCCCGGGCGGAGTTGTTGCAACAAATCCGCTTCCGAAGTCACGGTCATCGGTTCGGGCGGGTTGAGGATGGAAATGTGGTATTCGAGCCGGGGGTATTCCTCGGGCCGCAGGGGCGGAAAGCGCGGATCCCGGAAGGCGGCGGCGAAGGCATTCTCGGCCACGTCTTCCACCAGCGGCCGGCGCGCTTCCAGACTGCCGATGCAGCCGCGGAGCTGGCCGGCGATGTTCAGGGTCACGAAGGTCGCGCCCGGCTCGCGCAGCGATTCGGGATAGTCCTCCAGCCGGATCGGCAGCGGCCGTCCGGTCTCCAGTCCATGACGAATGGAGGCGGCGGCCACGTCCAGCAGGATGCGGCGTTCTTCGGGCGAGTGCATGTCAGCTCACCACGTAGGCGCCGTAGCCGACCACCTGGTCGCGTGGCCCGGCGGTATCGCCGGAATTGCGCAAGTCGATGGTGTGGGCATGCAGGCCATGCCGGCGCGCCAGATCGAGCAGGCCGCTCACCGGTATGCGGCCGCAGGCCTGATCGTAGCCGATGGCCTCCGGCTGCAGATGTTCGATGGCCCGGGAAGTGGCCGTGTCCATGCGCCGCGCCGTCTCGTAGTCGTGATAGTGGCTCAGATCAGAGCTGATCACGAACAGCGTGTGGGGATCGCCCCACAGGCTTTCCAGTACCTCGCTCACTTCCTGCGGCGTGGCATCGCCGACCACCAGCGGCACCAGCACGAAGCTGTCCAGCACTTCCTGCAGGAAGGGCAAATGCACTTCCAGGCTGTGTTCCATGGCGTGGGCCTCGTCGAGGCGCACCACCTGGGGGAAGGCTCTTTCCAGCCTTTCCAGGGTTTCGCGATCGACGGGAATGACGCCGAGCGGGGTCTGGAAGTGGGTAGCGCTGGTGGTGGCCAGACCGCGGAACGGCACGCGGTGGGACGGGCCGAGCAGGACCACGCGCCGGATCTGATCACGGGCCGGGATCAGGCGCGCATAGGCGCTGGCGGCCACCGGTCCCGAATAGACGTAACCGGCGTGTGGCGCGATGATGGCCTTCGGCACTTCGGTCAGGTTTTCCTGACGCGCGAGCGCCTCCTGGAGATAACCATCCACCACCTGCTTCAGCTCGTCCGGATCGGCCGGATAGAACATTCCTGCGACGGCGGGTTGTCTGATAAGATCTGCCATGACGCTTTCCTCTTTGTTATCCACGAATTGGTGGCAGATCGGGCATTGTTCAAGGCCGGCGTGTCGCCATGCTCACGGGAATCCTCGCATGTCGGCATCCGTTCGAACCCGCAAGACCCTGCTCACCACGAGCCTTTTCATGCTGGCCGTTGCGCCGGCACGGCTGCCAGGGGCCGCCGAAACCACCTGGGACGGCAACGTGGAACTCGGCTACGTGCAGACCGGCGGCAATACCGACACCACTTCCCTGGTGGGCAAGTTCAAGGTGGCGCGCAAGGGCGTGCGCTGGGATCACGGCGCCCGCTTCGATGGCTACAAGGCCACCGACAGCGGCACGGTCACCGCCGAGAACTACACCGGGGTGTGGCGTTCGGAATTCCACTGGCGCGACGTGGACTACCTCTACGGCCTGCTGCGCTACGAGGACAACCGCTTTGCCGGCTACGACCGGCGCACCAGCGAAATCCTCGGTTACGGCTATCGCATTCTGCGGCGTGACGATCTCAAGCTGCGGCTGGAAGTCGGTGCCGGTGCCCGGCAGACGAAATTCACCGATGGCAGTACCGACAGCAATACCACCGGGCGACTCGGCGGCTGGCTCGAATGGGGGATCACCGAGACCACGCAGTTCACCCAGACCCTGTTCACGGAAGCCAGCTCGGCGAACACCTACACCGAATCCATCAGCGAGCTGAAGCTCAAGGTGAATGCATCCCTGGCGGTCAAGCTGGGTTACATCGTCAAGCACAACAGCGACGTGCCGCCGGGGGTCGAGAACACGGATACCCTGACCACGGTCACCCTCAACTACGACTTCTGAAACAGGAACGACCCATGACGGAACAACCCGTTCGTATCGGCATCGTCACCGTCTCCGACCGCGCCAGTCGCGGCGAGTACGAGGATCAGGGCGGCCCGGCGTTGCAGGAATGGTTCACCCGGGCCCTGGCCACCCCCTGGGAGGCGGTGACACGCCTGGTGCCCGACGAGGTGGACCGCATCGAGGAAGTCCTCAAGGAGTTGTGCGATATCGAGGGTTGCTGCCTGGTGGTGACCACCGGTGGCACCGGTCCGGCCAAGCGCGATGTGACCCCGGAAGCCACCGAGGCCGTGTGCGAGAAGCTGCTGCCCGGTTTCGGCGAGCAGATGCGCGCCGTCTCCCTCAAGGTGGTGCCCACTGCCATCCTCTCGCGCCAGACGGCCGGCATTCGCGGCGAGAGCCTCATCGTCAACCTGCCCGGCAAGCCGTCGGCCATCGACGACTGCCTGCGCGGCGTGTTCCCGGCCATTCCCACCTGCATCACCCTCATCGATGGGCCCTGGCTGGAGGTGAACGAGGACTTCATCGAGGTCTTCCGGCCCAAACACATCCCCCGCCCCGAATCGTGAACGCCGTCGAACCGGATATCACCCTGCGGGATCTGATTCTGGAGAGCCGTGACCGGCTGGAATCGGCCGGGGTCTGGTTCGGCCACGGCACCGACAATGCCCTGGACGAGGCGGCCTGGCTGGTCTCCCATGCCGCGGGTCTGCCGCCGGACTTCGACGAGGCCGAGCTGGACCGGACACTGACCCCGGGCCAGGTGCAGTCGGCCCGCGAGCTGATCACGCGCCGCATCGAGACCCGCCAGCCGGCGGCCTACCTTACCGGCGAGGCCTGGTTCGCCGGCCTGCCGTTCCACGTGGACGAGCGGGTGCTGGTACCCCGCTCGCCGCTGGCCGAACTCATCGCGGAACGCTTCCAGCCCTGGCTGGCGCCGGAGCGGATCCACCGGGTGCTGGATCTGTGTACCGGCAGCGGCTGCATCGCCATCGCCACGGCCCTGACCCTGCCGGAGGCCCGGGTGGATGCCAGCGACATTTCCGAAGACGCGCTGACGGTGGCCCGCCGCAACGTGGCCCGCCACGGCGTGGGGGAGCGGGTGCAGCTCTACCGGTCCGATCTGTTCGACGCCCTGCCGGACAGGGAGTATGATCTGATCATCAGCAACCCGCCCTATGTGGACGCGCAGGACATGGCCGCGCTGCCCGCGGAATACCGGCGCGAGCCGGCCCTGGGACTGGCCGCCGGCGAGACCGGGCTGGACCTGGTCATTCCCATGCTGCAACGGGCCGGTCGATACCTCGCAGCAGACGGGGTGCTCATCGTGGAGGTGGGCAACAGCGCCGAAGCCCTGCAGGCCACCTTCCCGCAGGTGCCCTTCGTGTGGCTGGCGTTCGCCCACGGCGGCGAAGGCGTGTTCCTGCTCGACGCCGCCCAGTTACGCGCCCATCAGGCCGACTTCGATGCGTTGGGCCAATCCGAACCGGAGGCTTGATGGTGCTGATTCGTATGACGGACGCCATGTAGGAGCGGCGCTCAGCCGCGATAGGCGAAGCCCAAACGACCCGTTGGTGCGTTGCTTCGCGAACGCACTCGACATGTCGGAGCTTGTTTTATGTAGGAGCGGCGCCCTCGCCGCGATTAAACGGTAGCTGGGGACGGATAGCTGGTGGCTGGGAAATGGATCTGTCCACGCTTTTACCCGCTACCCGTCCCCGGCTACCAGCCACCGTTCAATCGCGGCGAGGGCGCCGCTCCTACAGGTACGGTAAAAGCCGCATCAAAACGATTTTGCGATAATGGCCACCACACCCACCCAACAACCACCCGCCGGGGAAACCCCATGAGCAACATTCTGTTCAACGAGGAACTCATCCGCCGCTACGACAAGGCGGGCCCGCGTTACACCTCCTATCCCACGGCGGTGCAGTTCACGCCCGAGTTCGACAACGCGGCCTACATGGCCGAGGCGAAGGCCAGCAACGAGAAGGGCGGCCCGCTGTCGCTCTACTTCCACATTCCCTTCTGCGATACGGTCTGTTTCTACTGCGGCTGCAACAAGGTGGTCACCAAGAACCGCAGCCGCGCCGCGCCCTATCTGGAGCGCCTGCACCGGGAGATTGCCATGCAGGCCCGGCTGTTCGACGTGGACAACCGGCCGGTGGAACAACTGCACTGGGGCGGCGGCACGCCCACCTTCATCAGCCACGACGAGATGCGCGCGCTGATGGACGCGACCCGCGAACACTTCCGCCTGCTCGACGACGACAGCGGCGAATATTCCATCGAGATCGATCCCCGCGAATCCCACGGCGAGACCATCCAGGTGTTGCGCGAGCTGGGCTTCAACCGCATGAGCCTGGGCGTGCAGGACTTCGATCCGCAGGTGCAAAAGGCGGTCAACCGCATCCAGAGCGAGGCCGAGACACGCTATGCCATCGAAACCGCTCGTGCGGTGGGCTTCAAGTCGGTGAGCATCGATCTGATCTACGGCCTGCCGTTCCAGAGCGTGGCCACTTTCGATCGCACCCTCGACAAGGTGCTGGCGCTGGATCCGGATCGGCTGTCGGTGTTCAACTACGCCCACCTGCCGGAACTGTTCAAGACCCAGCGTCAGATCAACGCCGCGGATCTGCCCAGCCCCGACGAGAAGCTGGCCATCCTCAGTCACTGTATCGACCGGCTCACCGATGCCGGCTACGTCTACATCGGCATGGATCACTTCGCCAAGCCCACCGACGAGCTGGCCATCGCCCAGGCCAACGGCACCCTGTACCGCAACTTCCAGGGCTATTCCACCCATGCCGAATGCGATCTGGTGGCCATGGGCGTCACCGCCATCAGTTCGGTGAACCGCTGCTACGCCCAGAACGTCAAGACCCTCGACGAATATGCCGAGCGCATCGATGCCGGCGAGCTGGCCATCTTCCGCGGCGTGCGCCTCGACGACGACGATGTGCTGCGCCGCGAGGTCATCACCCAGCTCATCTGCCACTTCACCCTGGACATGCCGGCCATCGGCCGGCAGTTCGGCATCGACTTCCGGGACTATTTCGCGACCGAGCTGGCCGAGCTGGAGACCATGCAGGCCGACGGCCTGCTGGAACTGCACGCCGATCGCATCGACGTGAAACCGGCCGGCAAGCTCCTCATCCGCAACATCTGCATGGTCTTCGACAAATACCTGCGCCAGCAGAAGAGCCAGCGCTTCTCGAAGGTGATCTGAACCTGCTTTCCATTTCCGTACCGCCCGGCCGTTCGTCTATCCGTGACCTTTCCGAACCGCTACAATAGCGGCCATGTCAGGAAACAGCTTTGGAAAACTCTTCACGGTCACCACCTTCGGCGAGAGCCACGGGCCGGCCCTGGGCGCCATCGTGGACGGTTGCCCGCCCGGTCTCGAACTGAGCGAGGCCGATCTGCAGCGGGATCTGGACCGGCGCAAGCCCGGCCAGAGCCGCCACACCACCCAGCGGCGCGAGGCGGATCGGGTGCGGATCCTGTCCGGCGTCTTCGAGGGCAGGACCACCGGTACGCCCATCGGCCTGATCATCGAGAACACCGATCAGCGCTCGAAGGATTATTCCGACATCAAGGACACCTTTCGCCCCGGCCATGCCGACTACACCTACCAGCAGAAGTACGGTATTCGCGACTATCGCGGCGGGGGCCGCTCCTCGGCCCGCGAGACGGCCATGCGGGTGGCCGCCGGGGGCATCGCCAAGAAGTATTTGCAGGATCGGCTCGGGATCGTGATCCGCGGCTATCTGGCCCAGCTCGGGCCGCTGAAGCCGAAACGGTTCGACTGGGACGCCGTGGAGCGGAATCCCTTCTTCTTCCCCGATGCCGACATGGTGCCTGAGCTGGAGGCCTACATGGACGCCCTGCGCAAGTCGGGCGACTCCATCGGGGCGCGGGTCAACGTGGTGGCCACCGGCGTGCCGCCCGGCCTGGGCGAGCCCGTCTTCGACCGCCTGGATGCCGATCTGGCCCACGCCCTGATGAGCATCAATGCCGTCAAGGGGGTAGAGTTCGGCGCGGGTTTTGCCAGCGTCGAGCAGAAGGGCACCGAGCACCGTGACGCGATCACGCCCGAGGGCTTTCTCTCCAATCATGCCGGCGGCGTGCTCGGCGGCATCTCCAGCGGCCAGGACATCGTGGCCAGCATCGCCCTCAAGCCCACCTCCAGCCTGCGCCTGCCGGTGCGCAGCATCGACGTGCACGGCAAGCCCATCGAGGTGATTACCAAGGGCCGCCACGATCCCTGCGTGGGCATTCGCGCCACGCCCATCGCCGAGGCCATGATGGCCATCGTCCTCATGGATCACTATCTGCGCCACCGTGCCCAGAATGCCGACGTGCAGTCGCCCACGCCGGTGGTCCCCGCAGCGGCGCAGGAATGAGCGCGTGGTGAACACGCGCCCGAACATCGGCTCGAACACGGGCGGGGCAGCAGGGCAGCCCGGCGCATCCCTGACACGCTGAACCGGTTTCTGCCTGCTGCGCATGCCCTACTGGCGTCTCTCCGGCTTCTATTTCTTCTACTTCGCCAGCCTCGGTGCGCTGCTGCCGTACTGGAGCCTGTATCTGAAATCGGAAGGCTACACGGTGGCGGCCATCGGCAACATCATGGCCATCCTCATGGCCACCAAGATCGTCGCGCCCAACGTCTGGGGCTGGATTGCCGATCACACCGGCCGGCGCATGGCCATCGTGCGCACCGGCTGTCTGCTGGCGGCCCTGAGTTTTGCCGCCGTGTTCAAGGCGGAGGGATTCTGGGCGCTGGCGCTGGTGATGATGGTCTTCAGCTTCTTCTGGAACGCCGCGTTGCCCCAGTTCGAGGCCACCACCTTCCACCATCTGGCCGGGCAGACACACCGCTACAGTTCCGTGCGTCTGTGGGGCTCCATCGGTTTCATCCTCACCGCCTGGGGCCTGGGCGAGGTGATGAACGGGGAAGGGGTGCGGCTGCTGCCCTGGATTCTGATGAGCCTGTTCGTGGCCATCTGGGTGAGCAGCCTGCTGGTGCCGGAAGAGGCCGCCGGGTATCCGCCGCGGGATCACGAGCCCTTGCGCCGGATCCTGACCCGCCCCCACGTGGCCGGACTGCTGGTGGTGTGTTTCCTCATGCAGGCCAGTCATGGCCCGTACTACACCTTCTATACCATCTATATGGAGAGCTACGGCTATTCCCTGGGGCTCATCGGGGGGCTGTGGGCCCTCGGAGTGATCGCCGAGGTGGGGATCTTCCTGCTCATGCCGCGACTGGAACCGGCCTTCGGCCTGCGCAACCTGCTGCTGGCCAGTCTGTTTCTGGCCATGCTGCGCTGGGTCCTGATCGGCCTGTTTCCGACCTGGCTGCCCCTGATGCTCCTGGCCCAGACGCTGCACGCCGCCAGCTTCGGCATCTACCACGCTGCGGCCATCCATCTCATCCACCGCTACTTCGGCGCCCGGCATCAGGGCAAGGGGCAGGCCCTGTACAGCAGTCTGAGCTTCGGCGCGGGTGGCGCCCTGGGCAGCTTCGCCAGTGGCCAGATCTACAGTGGCCTGGGGCCCCAGTTCATGTTTCTCGGTGCTGCGGCCCTGTGTCTGCTGGGCGGTGTGATTGCCTGGTACAGCATTCCGCGCCGGGAGGCGACGGCTTGAAACCCCGGGGCAAAAGGGCTTTGATGACACCCGGGATGGCCGGTCTGCACCCAGGGGCGGCGGGCGTGCCGGGCAGGGATGGGCTTCAGCGGATCACCAGTCGATCCACGACCGTTTTCACACCGGGTTGTTGCCGCACGAAATCCACCAGTGCCCGGCGACTCTCCGCAGTGGTGACGATGCCGCGCAGATAGACGGTCCCGTCCCGACATTTCACACGAATGTTCGGGGGGGAGCCCAGTGCCTTCCAGAGCCGCTCGCTGCAGGCGACATCGGCCCGGGCCGCATCGAGGGAACGATCCGCCGCGGGTGCGCCGGAGCCGCCGGCCAGATGGACGGAAGCACAGCCGCTCGACAGAAGCAGCAGGATGGGCAGCAGGCGAGTGAGGGGAGACATGCCCGAAAGTATACCCCTTGTGAAAAAGCGGACAATCCCCGGAAAACTGGAGAAAATCGCCGTTCTGACCGATAAATCATCCGATCGGCCGAAATGTCGGCCACGGAACGCAAACGGACAGGGGAAGGAGGCACCATGACGGTGAAGGCCGGACGGGAACGAGGCCAGGCAACATGCTGAATCGCTGGTGGCAGGAGCTGCGGCGCTCGAGCCTGCGTTTTCTCTATTGGACCGCATCGACCGTCATGGTCATCCTGCTGGTGGCCGGTGCCTTCAACGCCCATCGCTACATCGACGAGGTCAGCGAGCGCAACGCCCGTGATCTGGAAACCCAGCAACGGATCATCCACGGACTGCGGGACATCCGTGATGCGCTCTGGCAGGCGGAGACCGAACTCAACAACACCCTGATCAAGCCCCGTATCGAACACCCGGACAAGGTCGAAGACCATCTGCGTACAGCGGCCCGAAAGGTCGCCGAGTTGCGTACGATGACATTGCCGCCGGAAAGCGGGCTGGATGCGCCGCTGACGGAACTGGCCGACGAGATCGCCTTCCTGCGCAAGCGCGTGGAACAATTGCTGAGCCTGCGCCACGATACCGAATGGGTCTATCCCATGTTGCCCTTCATCGACCGGCATCTGCGCGAGGTGCACGAGTCCTTCATGACGGCCGCCGAGCTGGCGCTGGACGAGGTGGCCGACATGCCGCCCACCCGGCAAAACTTCCGATTGATGCGCAAGCTGGAGCGGGTCAAGAGTCTGTGGGCCAGCAAGGTACTCGATTTCCGCGCCCTGGTGATCCGCTTTGCCGGTCTCAACGAACGCCGCTACATTTCACAGGAGCAGAACATCATCCTGTTGCAGAAGCGCATCGACAGGCTGCTCGACGAGCTGACGGCCATGGGCCGGCAGCAGGAATTCGGGTTGCAGACCGAAGAGAGCCTGGCCGAGATGCGCAAACTGTCGAAAGCCTGGTTTCAGCGCTATGAGGAATTCCGTGCCCTGCGGGACTCGAACATCTGGCGCAATGATCTCCATTACGTGCAGACCCGGATCCGGCCGCTGCAGACCCGCATCAACCAGCTCCTGCACCGGCTGGACGATGACGTGACGGCCTGGAGTGCGCGCAATGCTTCCCGCCTGCAGAACGCCACCACCCAGCTCACCACGGAAATCTGGATCTTCCTGCTGCTGGCGGTCGGTTTCATTCTGTTCATCTATGTTCTGGTGGATCACTCCATCCTCAAGCCCATCCAGAGCATCGCCATGCAAATCGCTGGCGAGGGTCGAGAACTCGAACACCTGTCCCTGGACGACGGTGGCGGGCGGGAAATCCAGATCCTGGTGGATGCCTACAACCACATGCGCCGGGAGATCCATCAGCGCCAGACGGCGCTGGAACATCAGGCCATGCACGATACCCTGACCGGCCTGCCGAACCGGGCCCTGCTGCAGGACCGCCTGGAACAGGCCATGCACATGGCCCACCGGCAGCACACGAGCATGGTCTTTATTCTCATGGATCTCGACCGTTTCAAGGAGATCAACGATACCCTCGGGCACCCGGTCGGGGATCAGGTGTTGCAGCAGATCAGCCGGCGTCTGGCCGGTAATCTGCGCGAATCGGATACGGTGGCGCGCCTCGGGGGCGACGAGTTTGCCATCGTGGCCATCGATCTTCGGGGGGCGGAAGTGCAGGCCTTTCTGGAGAAGATCGTCCACATCGTCAGCGAGGTGATCCGGGTGGAAGGACAGGATCTGTTCGTCGGCGCCAGCCTCGGGGTCGCCCTGTATCCGGAACACGGCGAGGACGCCGCCACCCTGATCCGCCGCGCCGACATCGCCATGTACCGGGCCAAGCGCAACCGGCGCGACTATGTCATCTACGATTCGTCCTTCGACGAGCACAGCATCGACAACCTTTCCCTGCTCGGCGATCTGCGCATGGAGATGAAACAGCCCAGCGGAGCGCTGCATCTGCACTACCAGCCCCAGGTGCATCTGCCATCGGAAGAAATCCGCTGGGTCGAGGCCCTGCTGCGCTGGCGGCATCCCCGTCAGGGGTTCGTCTCGCCCGAGGACGTGATTCGTCTGGCCGAACAGTCCGGTCTCATGAATCCACTCACCCATCTCGTGCTGCGCGAAGCCATCGCCGACTGTGCCGGCTGGCAGGCCCGGCATCCGCAGGTGGGGGTGGCCGTGAACCTCTCGGCCTGGGATCTGCAGGATGCGGAACTGCCGCAATACATCGAGGATCTGCTGCGGGAATACGGCCTGCCGTCCAGTCGCCTGACGCTGGAAGTCACGGAAAGCGCGGTCATGAACGATCCCCTGCGCGCGCGGGAAGTGATGGCCCAGCTCCATCGCATGGGCGCTTCACTGGCCATCGACGACTACGGCACGGGCTTCTCCTCCCTGGCCTACCTCAAGCTGCTGCCCGTGGACAGCCTGAAGATCGATCGCTCCTTCGTCATCGACATGCTCGAGGACGAGAACGATGCCATCATCGTGCGCTCCACCATCGAACTGTCCCACAACCTGGGACTGAAGGTGGTGGCCGAAGGCGTCGAGAACGCCGAAGTACTCGAACTGCTGCGGGCGCACGGCTGTGATTCGGCCCAGGGCTACCACCTGGCCCGCCCCATGGCCCTGTCACGACTCACCCACTGGCTCGCCGGCGAACCCGGCGAACTGGCCGGCTGAGTGCAACCGGATGTTGATCGGAAGAAAAACGCAAAATGACCGCCATTCCCCGGGCGGCACCGATGCGGTAGCTGGGGACGAGTAGCCGGTGGCTGGGAAAAGCCGGCTCCCGTTGTTACCCGCTACGCGTACCCAGCCACCAGCAACCGACTCCATTGCAGGAGCGGCGCCCTCGCCGCGATGGACGGTGACTGGCAGCTGAGTATGGGTGGCGGGTGAATGCGTGGACAGACCCATTTCCCCAGCCACCAGCAACCCATCCCCCGTTACCGCCGCGTTGCATGCTCGACCAGCAGGGCGAGCATCGCTTCCGCGGCATTGGAGAGCGTGCGCCGGGCGTGCCAGACCACACCGAGGCGCCGCGCCAGCTTCATGCCGGCAACCTCGACGGCAACGAGATCCCCACCCAGCATGCTTCGGGGCAGCACGCTCCAGCCCAGTCCCACGCTCACCATCATCTTGATGGTCTCCAGGTAATTGGTTTCCAGGCGTACCGGAATGGCCAGATCCCGGGGCGCAAAGGCGGCCTCGATCACCTCGCGGGTATAGGTACCGCGGGCGGGCAGGACGGCCGGGTGTTCGATCAGATCTTCGGCCGCAATCCGGCCGTGATTCGCCAGCGGATGCTCGCAGCCGACCACGAAGCACAGGGGATCCGGCCAGATTTCCCGGGTCTCCAGTTCCTCCGGCGGTGTCACCGGCAGGGTCACGATCCCCAGCTCCCGCTCCCCGCGTCGCACCTCTTGGCAGGCCTGCTCCGAATCCATGAATTGCAGATCCAGCTCCACCTCCGGCCAGCGGGCGGTGTAGGCACGCAGCACCGGCGGCAGCCGGTGCAGGCCGATGTGATGGCTGGTGGCGATGTGCAGGGGGCCGCTCACCCGGCCCGACAGGTTGCCCAGTGTCCGCCGGGCATCGTCCAGCGCCAGCAGGATGTCCCGGGCCCGGGGCAGCAGCGCCCGACCGGCCTCGGTCAGGTTCACGTGTCGGCCGATGCGATCGAACAGCCGAGTGTCCAACTCGTCCTCCAGCTGGGCGATGCGTTTGCTCACCGCCGGCTGGGTGAGAAACAGGGTTTCGGAGGCGCGTGAGAAGGAGCCGTTCTCGGCCACCGCCACGAAGGCCTGCAGTGCCTGAATATCCATAACGAAAAGGAATGTTGAATATGAAAATAATGAATTTGTGTAATAGCACGACAGCGCCTAGACTGGCAAGCCTGGAACCAAGGAGAGACCGATGTCCGGCAAGACCCTCTACGACAAGCTCTGGGACGCCCACGTGGTGCGCGACAACGGCGACGGCACCGCGCTCATCTACATCGATCGCCACCTCGTCCATGAGGTGACCTCGCCCCAGGCCTTCGAGGGCCTGCGCCTGGCCGGGCGCAAGCCCTGGCGGGTGGACGCCAACCTCGCCGTGCCCGATCACAACGTGCCCACCACCGATCGCTCGCAGGGCATCGCCGATCCAATCTCCCGCCTGCAGGTGGAGACCCTCGACGAGAACTGCCGGGCCTTCGGCATCACCGAATTCCGCATGGACGACATCCGCCAGGGGATCGTGCACGTGATCGGCCCGGAGGAGGGCGCCACCCTGCCCGGCATGACCGTGGTCTGCGGCGACTCCCACACCTCCACCCACGGCGCCTTCGGCGCCCTGGCCTTTGGCATCGGCACCTCCGAGGTGGAGCACGTGCTCGCCACCCAGTGCCTGGTGCAGAAGAAGTCGAAGACCATGCGCATCAACGTGGAAGGCCAGGCCTCCGCGGGCGTCACCGCCAAGGACATCATCCTGGCCATCATCGGCCATATCGGCACTGCCGGCGGCACCGGTCATGCCATCGAGTTCGCCGGACAGGCGATTCGCGATCTGTCCATGGAAGGGCGCATGACCCTGTGCAACATGGCCATCGAGGCCGGCGCCCGGGCCGGCATGGTGGCGGTGGACGACAAGACCATCGACTACGTCAGGGGCCGGCCCTATGCGCCGAAGGGCGAGCTGTGGGAACAGGCCGTGGCCGACTGGCGCACCCTGCACAGCGATGCCGATGCAGTGTTCGACGCCGAGGTGACCCTCGATGCCTCGCAACTCGTGCCGCAGGTCACCTGGGGCACCTCGCCCGAGATGGTCACCGGCATCGATGGCAAGGTGCCCGATCCGGTCGCCGAGACCGATCCGGTGAAGCGGGAAGGCATGCAGAAGGCCCTCGACTACATGGGCCTCGAGCCCGGCACCCCGATCACCGCCATCCGGCCCGACGTGGTGTTCATCGGCTCCTGCACCAATTCGCGCATCGAGGATCTGCGCGCTGCTGCCGAAGTGGCCAAAGGCCGCAAGGTGGCCGACACCATTCAGCAGGCACTGGTGGTGCCCGGCTCCGGCCTGGTGAAAAAGCAGGCGGAAGAGGAGGGGCTGGACAAGATCTTCATCGAGGCCGGCTTCGAATGGCGCGAACCGGGCTGCTCCATGTGCCTGGCCATGAACGCCGACCGACTCGAACCGGGCCAGCGCTGCGCGTCCACCTCGAACCGCAACTTCGAAGGCCGCCAGGGCCCCGGCGGCCGCACCCACCTCGTCAGCCCCGCCATGGCCGCCGCGGCGGCGGTCACGGGGCATTTCGTGGACGTTCGGGAACTGGACTGAGGTTTGGGGTCGCTGGAAATAACACGGAGGGCACGGAGACACGGAGGACACGGAGGGTTGTCTTGATCGAAAGATCGGGGGCTGTGCTCCGAATCTTGTCGGGCTGAAGCCCGACCTACATTGGATTTCTCCGTGTCCTCCGTGTCTCCGTGCACTCCGTGTTCACAACACTGCAGGTAGAAAAATGGAAAAGTTCAGAAAACTCACCGGCATCGTCATGCCCCTCGACCGTCCCAACGTGGACACCGATGCCATCATTCCCAAGCAGTTTCTCAAGTCGATCAAACGCACCGGTTTCGGGCCGAACCTGTTCGACGAGTGGCGCTATCTGGATCATGGCGAGCCGGGCATGGACAACAGCAAGCGTCCGCTCAATCCGGACTTCGTGCTCAACCAGCCCCGCTACCAGGGCGCGCAGATCCTGCTGGCGCGGGAGAACTTCGGTTGCGGCTCGTCCCGCGAGCATGCGCCCTGGGCGTTGCTGGACTACGGCTTCCGTGTGATCATCGCGCCGAGCTTCGCCGACATCTTCTACAACAACTGCTTCAAGAACGGCATCCTGCCCATCGTGCTCGATGCCGGGATCGTGGACGCGTTGTTCAGGGAAGTGGAAGCCAACGAGGGTTATCAACTCACGGTGGATCTGGAAAACCAGACCATCACCAAGCCCGACGGCAGCGTGATCCCCTTCGAGATCGACGAATTCCGCAAGCACCGCCTCCTCGAGGGCCTCGACGACATCGGCCTGACACTCGAACACGCCGACGAAATCCGCGCCTACGAGGAACGCCGCCGCAAGGAAGCGCCGTGGCTGTTTGTCCACTTGTCGGAATCGGTGTAATGAACACGGAGGGCACGGAGACACGGAGGACACGGAGAAATCTGGTGCAGGGCGGGCTTCGGTCCGACATGATCGGGGTAGTGCCTGATACCGACATGCTCAAAACCCCTCCGTGTTCTCCGTGTCTCCGTGCCCTCCGTGTTATTTCCACCCAACCATCAGGAAACAGTACCAATGAAAAAAATCGCCATTCTCCCCGGTGACGGCATCGGCCAGGAGATCGTTGCCGAGGCCGTGAAGGTGCTCGAATGCCTGCGTGACGACTACGGTCTGCAGGTGGAGCTGGAAGAAGGCCTGGTGGGCGGTACCGCCTACGATGCCACCGGCACGCCCCTGCCCGAGGCAACCCTGAAGCTGGCCAAAGCGGCCGATGCGGTGCTGCTCGGTGCCGTGGGCGGGTACAAGTGGGAGTCGCTGGACATCTCGGTGCGGCCGGAGAAGGGCCTGCTGGGGCTGCGCTCGGAGCTGGGACTGTTCGCCAACCTGCGCCCGGCCATTCTCTATCCGCAACTGGCCGACGCCTCCACCCTGAAGCCGGAGATCGTCTCCGGGCTGGACATCATGATCGTGCGCGAGCTGACCGGCGGCATCTACTTCGGCCAGCCGCGAGGCGTGCGTACCCTGGACAATGGCGAGCGCCAGGGCTACAACACCCTGGTCTATTCCGAATCGGAAATCCGCCGCATCGGCAGGGTGGCCTTCGACATCGCCGCCAAGCGCGACGGGCGGGTCTGCTCGGTGGACAAGGCCAACGTGCTCGAGTGCACCGAGCTGTGGCGCGAGGTGATGACCGAGGAGGGCAAGGCCCATCCCGACATCGAGCTGAGCCACATGTACGTGGACAACGCGGCCATGCAACTGGTGCGCGCCCCCAAGCAGTTCGACGTGATGGTCACCACCAACATGTTCGGTGATATCCTTTCCGACTGCGCGGCCATGCTCACCGGCTCCATCGGCATGCTGCCCTCGGCCTCGCTGGACGAGAACGGCAAGGGCATGTACGAGCCCATCCACGGCTCGGCCCCGGACATCGCCGGCCAGAACGTGGCCAACCCGCTGGCCACCATCCTCTCGGTGGCGATGATGCTGCGCTACACCCTGGACGAGCCGGACATGGCCGGGCGTATCGAACAGGCCGTCAACGCTGTCCTCGATCAGGGGCTGCGCACCGCAGACATCTGGAGCGAGGGCATGCAAAAGGTGAGCACGTCCGAAATGGGCGATGCCGTCGTCGCCGCCCTGCGCAGACAGTGACGAGGGACGAGTGGCGAGGGCCGAGGAACACCACCTCGCCACTCGTCCTTCGCCCCTCGGCACTTGTAAGGATCCACCCGTTTACGAAGCCCGAATTCTGAAACGAGGAACACAAGATGAAAAAAGTAGGTTTGGTCGGCTGGCGCGGCATGGTCGGTTCCGTGCTGATGCAGCGCATGCGCGAGGAAAACGACTTCGACGTCATCGAGCCGGTATTCTTCACCACCTCCCAGCTCGGTCAGCCGGGACCGGACGTGGGCAAGGACGTGCCGCCGCTGAAGGATGCGAAGGACATCGACGAACTCAGGGCCATGGACGTCATCCTCACCTGCCAGGGCGGCAGTTACACCGAGGACGTCTATCCGAAACTGCGCGCTGCCGGCTGGAAGGGCTACTGGATCGATGCCGCATCCACCCTGCGCATGGAAGACGACAGCATCATCGTGCTCGACCCGGTCAACCGCGATGTGATCGCGGCCGGGCTGGCGAACGGCATTCGCACCTATGTGGGCGGCAACTGCACCGTGAGCCTGATGATGATGGCCCTGGGCGGCCTGTTCCGCCGGGATCTGATCGAGTGGATCACCCCCATGACCTACCAGGCCGCCTCCGGCGCCGGCGCGCGCAACATGCGCGAACTGCTGTCGCAGATGGGTTCACTGCATGACGCCGTCAAGGATCTGCTCGACGATCCGGCTTCGGCCATTCTCGAAATCGATCGCCGGGTCACCGACCACATGCGCAGCGACGCCTTCCCGGTGGACAACTGGGGCGTGCCCCTGGCCGGCAGCCTGATCCCCTGGATCGACAGCGAGCTGCCCTCGGGCCAGAGCCGCGAGGAGTGGAAGGCCGAAGTGGAAACCAACAAGATCCTCGGCCGCGGCGACAACCCGATCCCCATCGACGGCCTGTGCGTGCGCATCGGCGCCATGCGCTCCCACTCCCAGGCGCTGACCATCAAGCTGCGCCAGGATGTGCCGCTGGACGAAATCCGCGACCTGCTCGATGCCGACAACGACTGGGTGAAGGTCGTCCCCAACGAAAAGGAACCCACCATGCACCAACTCACCCCGGCAGCGGTGAGTGGTACCCTGACCATTCCGGTCGGGCGCCTGCGCAAGTTGAGCATGGGCGACGACTATCTCTCGGCCTTCACCGTCGGCGATCAGCTCCTGTGGGGCGCGGCCGAACCCTTGCGCCGCATGCTGCGCATTCTGCTCGAAGCCTGACGCGGCGCTTTCCCTGCAAGCGTTTCAGAGGGATAATCGGCTGTCGGCGCACGGGCGCCGGCAGTCCGATCCCGCATTCATGGTCATCGTCAACGGATGAACGCCCAACCCGATATCGCCGTCGTCGGCGCCACCCATCTCATCGGCGAGACCCTGCTCCAGTTGTTGCACGAGCGCGATTTCGGCCACGCGCGTCTGCACGCGCTCGATACGGGCGATGCCGTGGGCGAGATGGTGGTCGTGGGCGAGGAGCGCCTGCGCGTGGGCGATGCCGAAGCCTTCGACTTCGCCACGACACCACTGGTCTTCACGGTCGGCGATCCGGAAACCGCCCGCCGCCTTGGCGAGCAGGCCGCCGATGCCGGCAGTCGCGTCGTCGATCTGAGCGGGGCCTGGCAGGAGGATCCCGACGTGCCGCTGGTGATCCCCGAAGTCAATCCCGAAGAGCTGGATGCGAT
The DNA here is from genome assembly GCA_027010665.1 of Chromatiales bacterium. GTDB lineage: Bacteria > Pseudomonadota > Gammaproteobacteria > UBA6429 > Thiohalophilaceae > JALSSV01. The sequence goes on along the minus strand of JALVBM010000420.1, from coordinate 4,509 downwards.
CCGCTATCGCGGCATCGTGGCCAGTCCCGACTGCCACACGATTCTGCTGTGGCTGACCCTCAATCCCCTGCGCGCGCATTTCGGTCTGCGCCAGGTGTTCGTGACCGCTTTCCGGGCCGTATCCCGGCAGGGCAAGGCCGGCATCGAGGAACTGGCGAAACAGACCGCCGATCTGCTCAACGTGCGACCCATCGAACCGCAGCAGTTCCGCCAGCAGATCGCCTTTAATGTTCTGGCCCGAACGGGCGATATCCTCCAGGGGGGTTACAGCAGCGACGAATTGCGGCTGGTGGAAGAGAGCCGGCGCCTGCTGCCGCATGTGGAGCCGGACATGATGGTGACCACGGTGCAGATGCCGGTGTTCTTCGGTGATGCCCTGCAGGTCTATGTCACCCTCGACGTGCCGGTGGACGTGGACAGCCTGCGCGCCATCCTGGCCGAGACGCCCGGCGTGGACTACATCGAGGCCACCCCCGAAGAGGCCGAACCGAGTCCCGTTACCGACGCGGCCGGATCCGATGCCGTGTACGTGACCCGCCTGCGCATGGATCTGAATCGGGGCGACGTGTTCGGTGCCTGGATTCTGGGCGACTGCACCCGCAAGGGCAGTGCCCTGAATGCTGTCCAGATCGCGGAAATTTTGGTAAAAGACTATTTATAAGCTATAGTTACTGCATACTTATAAAGATTCTTCAAAGATTAATTTGCCAACCCATTGAAATATTTTGAAAAATTGAGGGCACGCCCCCGGCGTGGACGGAATCCCGTAAGGAGTGGAGACGTAATGATGATGCGCAAGCTGGTCGTTTTCCTGGCCGCCGCCGTTTTGCTCATGCCGCTCGGGGCGCAGGCTCTGGGTTTTGGCAAAATCGTTGTTCATTCGGCGCTCGACGAGCCGCTCGACGCCGACATCGAACTGATCTCCCCGACGCCCGAGGACATCACCAACCTCAAGGTCAAGCTGGCCTCGCCGGAAGCCTACATGCGCGCCGGCATCGATCGGCCCTATATCCTGGGTGATCTCCAGTTCCGCATCCGCCAGGACGACCAGGGCAAATACTACATCCACGTCAGCAGCAAGAAGCGCATCAAGGAGCCCTTCCTCGACTTCCTGCTGGAGATGAACTGGCAGAACGGGCGCATGGTGCGGGAATACACCATCCTCCTCGATCCGCCCGATCGCATCCAGCGCCAGCCGGCCATGGTCGAGGCACCGGCCACCGAAGAAGCGCCGGCTGCCATCGCCGAACCCGTTCCGGCCCCGGTGCCGGCACCTGCCCCGGCAGCGGAAGCCGAACCGGTTCCGGCGCCCATGGCCGAGGCACCGGCCGAAGCGCCCACCGAAGCCGCGCCTGAAGAACCCTTCCCGCGCACCGAGATGACCGAGGCGGAAATCCCGCCGCCCCCGCCGGTAACCGAACCCGAACCGGCCCCGGCTCCCGAACCCGTTGCCGAAGCACCGGCCGAACCGGCCCCGGCGCCGGCCCCGGAGCCGATGGCCATGACCGAGGAGCCGATTCCCGCGCCGGCCGCCGAGCCGATGCCGGCCGAACCGGCCCTCGCCGAAGAGGAAGAGGAACTGTTCCCGCGCATTCCGCTGGCCGAACTGGGCGAGACCGCCCGGGCAGCCGCTGCCGAAGCGCCGGCCCCGGTCACGGGTGAACTGGATTACGGCATCGTGCAGAAGGGCGATACCCTCTGGAAGATCGCCGAGAAGCTGCGTCCCAACGATCAGGTCAGCATCTATCAGGTCATGATGGCCCTGCTGGTCAGCAATCCGGACGCCTTCGTCGATGGCAACATGAACCGCCTCAAGGTAGGCCATGTCCTGCGCATCGACGATCCCGACATCATCACTTCCGTGAACCCGCAGGAAGCCGCGCGGGAATACCGGGCCCAACTGCAGGCCTGGCAGGACTACCGCCAGAGCGTGGCCGCGACCGAGCCGGAGGCCACCCAGCCGGTGATCGCCGGTGAAGCGGCCCAGGGCGAGACCGAGGCCGATACCGGTACCGGCGAACTCACCCTGGCCTCGCCCGAAGGCGGCGAGCTGCAGTCCGGCACCGGCACCAGCGAAGAGGCCGCCCGCAACGAATTGCTGACCCTGCGCGAGGAACTGCGCCAGTTGCGTGAGGACAGCGCCGCGATGGGCACCCACAACGAGGCCCTGAACCGCGAGCTGCAGGCCCTGGAAGCGGAACTGGAAGACAAGCAGCGCGCCCTGTCCATCAGTGACGACGAGCTGGCTCTGCTGCAGCAGCAACTGGCCAATGCCCGCGAAGCCGCCGCCCAGGCCGCGGTGGCGGAGCCGGCTGCCGCCGAGCCGGTCGCTCCTGCAGAAGAAACAACTGCCGCCCCGGCAGAAGAGACCCAGACCCCGCCCGAGCAGACAGCTCAGGCCGAGACCGAAATGGCCTCCGCCGCCACGACCGGTGAGCCGGCTCCGGCCAGCGAAGCCACGCCTGCCGGGGAAACGGCTGCGCCGGCCGCAGGGAATCAAGCGGCCGCCGGCGAAGGCGAGGGCGAACAGGTCGCGATGGCCGAGCCCCCGGCCAAGTCCCCTGTCGAACTGGCCGAGGAAATCTCCCGGGGCGAGCAGCAGCCCACCGCCAGCCCGGCCGCGCCGATGACGCCGCCGGCCGGTGACGAGGGCGGCATCATGAACACCATCATGGGCGTGCTGGCCGGCATCGGTGCCGGTCTGCAGGGCGCCTTCGGCGGCATGGCGGGAGATTCCCTGCTGATGTTCGTCGGCCTGCCGGTCCTGCTCGTCCTGCTGCTGATCGCCGCCATCGTCATTCGCCGTCGGCGCTCGGCCGAGAACTATCAGGAGAGCATCCTGACCGGTGAGCCGGCCGCGGCCGCTGCCGGGGCCCCCGCTGGCGCCGCCGCTGGTCCCGAGTCGGAAGAGGAATCCTCCTTCCTGAGCGATTTCGCCGTCAGTGGCGCCGGCGCCATCCAGACCGAGGACAGCGAGGTGGATCCGCTGACCGAGGCGGACGTGTTCGTGGCCTATGGCCGCTACGAGGCCGCCGAGGAACGCCTGAAGGAAGCCATCGAGAACGATCCCGACCGGGCCGAACTCAAGCTCAAGCTGATCGAGCTCTATCACACCACCAAGAACAAACCGGCCTTCGAGAACGCGGCCGAGGAGTTCTACGCCAGTCTCGGCGACAATGCGGCCGAAAATCCGATGTGGCAGAAGGTGGTGGCCATGGGCGCCGAACTGGTCCCCAACAATCCGCTGTTCAGCAACGCCGGCACCGAGGCGATGGTGGAGTCGGCCGCCAGCGTGGCGCCCTCCGACACCTCGAGTGTCAATCTTTCCGACAGCCAGGTGATGGACATCGGCCTCGATACCGGGGTGTTCGATGTGGCCGATCTGGGCACACCCGAGCAGAAGCCGGAAGCCCAGGCCAAGGCCGAGCCGGAGGTCAATCCCATGGATTCCGGCGTGATGGATTTCGACATCGACATGGAAGCGCCGGCGCCTGAAAAGGCGGCGGAACCCGAGAAGCCGGCGGCGAGCGAGGAGGGTGGTCTGGACTTCAGCCTGGATCTGGGCGCGTCCGACACGGCCAATACCGAACCGGATCTGGCCCAGCCCGAAACATCGGACGCCGGCCTGGACTTCAGCCTGGACACCGAACCGACTGCCGAGGCACCGGCCGAAACCGCATCCGCCAGCGACGAATCGGCGCTGGACTTCAACCTCGACGTGGACGAAGCCCCCACGGCCCAGATGACCACCGAAGCGGCGGCCGAAGCCGGCCTTGACTTCGGCCTCGAGGAAGAAAAGAAGGACGATTCCGGTGCCCTGGACTTCGATCTGGACATGGGCGCCCCGGCGGCCCCGGCCGGCGACGAGGACGAGACCGCCGAGATGAGTCTCAACCTGTCCGCGCCCGCCGAAGAGTCCAGCAGCGACACCAGCATGGCCATCGACATCAGTGACGACAGCACGGCGACCATGCCCGAGCCCAGCGGCATGGACTTCGAGCTGGACGCCACCGATGCCAGCCTGGACATTGGCACCGGCGACGAGGTGGGCACCAAGCTGGATCTGGCCAAGGCCTACATCGACATGGGCGATCCCGATGGTGCCCGCAGCATCCTCGACGAGGTGCTGGACGAAGGCAACGAGGCTCAGAAGCAGGAAGCCCAGCAGCTCCTGCAACAGATCGCCTGATCCGCCTTGCGGATCGAACCGCAACCGGCCCCGGCAAGTCGCTTGCCGGGGCCGCTTCACGTCTGAACCATGCGCATCGCACTCGGTATCGAATACGACGGCTCAGCCTATTGCGGCTGGCAGTACCAGGATCACAGTCCCTCGGTGCAGGCCGTGGTGGAGCAGGCCCTGTCCCGGGTCGCCGACCGGCCGGTGCAGGTGATCTGCGCCGGGCGCACCGACACCGGGGTGCACGCCGCCTGCCAGGTGGTCCACTTCGACACCGATGCCGAGCGTGACGCCGAGGCCTGGGTGCGCGGCGGCAACGTCAACCTGCCCAA
>JALVBM010000419.1 GCA_027010665.1 Chromatiales bacterium | reverse complement strand
AGCAGGACGCGACGTGTTGGGGATTCGTCGATCTTCCGTGCCTGTTCGTTGAGCTGGTAGGCCCTGGCCGGTAGTGGCTTGAAACTTAGCCTTGGTTCGTATTCGTCAGGAAAGGGGCCGGGCCAGGGCTGGCCGATTTCGATGGTGCGGTCGTCCGGTTCCAGTTCCACGCTCTCGGGCCAGATTTCCGACTGGCGGGCGGCGGGATCGAGGTTTTCGAACAGGATCACTTCCACGTCGTAGTAGCGGACTTCCTGCGCGGGCAGAGTGAGCGGAAACAGGAGGGTGAGGAGAATCAGCGTCTTTTTCACATGCCTTGCCCTGGAGTTGTTCGGCCGCCGGATAGAGTATGCTAGGCTTTTTGCCGGAGGACTGTTATGGCCGTCAAGGAAATCCTGAAAATGGGCCACCCGCTGCTCTACGAGAAGGCTCAGCGGGTGGTCAATTTTAACACGCCGGAGCTGGACGCGCTCGTCCAGGATATGTTCGACACCATGGCGGCGTACGACGGCGCCGGCCTCGCTGCGCCCCAGATCGGTGTCTCCCTGCGGGTAGTCATCTTCGGTGTCGAGGCCAATCCCCGCTATCCCGACGTGGAAGCGGTGCCCACCACGGTACTCGTCAACCCCGAAATCACGGTTCTCGATGCCACGGAGGAGGGTGCCTGGGAAGGCTGCCTGAGCGTCCCCGGGCTGCGCGGACTGGTGTACCGACCCCGGCGCATCCGCTACTCGGGCCGGGATCCCCGTGGCCGGCCCATCGAGCGGGAGGCCGAGGGATTCCATGCCCGGGTGGTGCAGCACGAGGTGGACCACCTCGACGGCATTCTCTATCCCTTCCGTCTACGGGATCTGCACCATTTCGGTTACGAATCGGAACTTTTCCCAAATCCTGCCGAGGCGGATGAACCCGCGGCACGGGAATAGCTGCCGTGGTAGAATGCCCGCCGTTCCACAACCGCTGAAGCAGGTAAACACGACGTGAAGTTCATTCGCTGGCTGCTGGGCCGAATCATTCTTCTGGTGGATCGCCTCACTGCGCCGAAGGCCATGCAACGCTCCCCCGAAGCCCAGGCCGAAGTCGACGCGCAGACCCGCGCACTGGTGCTCTACCAGTATCTGGCTTGTCCCTTCTGCGTGAAGGTCCGCCGAGCCATCCGCCGACTGGGCCTGAACATCGCCACCTGTGATGCGAAGAACGATCCCGCATGCAAGGCCCGCCTGCTCACCGAGGGCGGCAAGCTCCAGGTGCCCTGCCTGCAGATCACCAACGACGATGGCTCGGTCCGCTGGCTCTACGAATCGGACGACATCATCCGCTATCTCGAATCCCGCTTCGCCGATCTGCGCTGAGCCCGGGTGCATGAGCTACACCCTGCTCAAGACCCTGCACGTCACCACTGTCGTCGTCTCCCTGTTCCTGTTCCTGTGGCGCTGGATCTATGTTCTGCGGCACGAACCCGCCAACCGGCCACGCTGGATGCGCTGGGTACCGCACGTCAACGACAGTCTGCTGTTCTTTCTGGGGCTGGGACTGGCCTGGCAGATACAGCAGTATCCGTTCGTCGCCGGCTGGCTCACGGCCAAGCTGAGTGCACTGCTGCTGTATATCTTCCTGGGTCTGTATGTGATGCGCTTCGCCAAGAATCGCCACGCCCGGTTCTACGGCGGCATCCTGGCCCTGTCGGTGTTCGGTTACATGGTTGGTGTCGCCATGACCAAGAACGGCATCTGGCTGCTGGATCTTTTTCCTTTTTGAACGGAAATTGAAGCATGAATTGGCTCTACCATATATCGCTCGTCATTGTCCTGCTGTTTGTCGCAGGCTGTGGCGGGACTGTCTCGCCGGATACAGCTCTCGCGCAACGCAGCTTCTACATGGGATTCACTCCCTGGCCCTACGACGCCACGCCCGTGGCATACACCACGACCTACGACCGGCTCAACGCCGATGGCGACATGGTCGACCATCAACTCATGCAGGGCATTCCATGGGCAGAGGCGTACAATGGTACAGCCTATCCGGCTGCCGTCGAGAACGATCTGAACGGTCGCCTCACGCTGACGGATCCGGACAAGGTGATCTTTCTTGCCATCGACTCCCTGAACCCGGCGCGGGACGGGCTGGCCAACAACTGGGGAGCAAACGGTGAAGAACCCCGATTCGGGGCATGGACGAACCGGGATTTCGACTCTCCCGAGGTGATCGACGCCTATGTCAATTTCGCCAGCGATCTGATCGACCGGTTCCAGCCGTCCTATTTCAACTATGCCACCGAGGCCAGCGAACTGATCCTCAAGGATTTGACCACCTTCAACAAGTTCAAGGTTTTTGCCCGGGATGTCTACACCCGCCTCAAGGCCCGCTATCCCGATCTCAAGCTGCTGTTTTCGGTCAGTCTCAAGTCGCCCGGCTCGAACGAGATGAACCTCGTCAAAACGAACATTGCCGACATCCTCGACTACGTAGACGTCATCGGCGTCAGTGTCTATCCCTATATCTTCTTCAATCCTTCCAACAAGGGGGATCCGGCCAACCTGCCTGTCAAGTGGCTGTCGCAGATCACGGATATTGCCCCGGGAAAGCCAATCGTCGTCACGGAGACCGGATGGACAGCCGAGGATTTGATCCTGCCCACATTCGGCGTCAACGTACCCGGCAATGAAAGCTATCAGAAGGCGTACGTCACCAAATTGCTTGAAGAAGCGAACCGGCTGGGTGTGGAATTCGTGATCTGGTGGAGTATCATCGATTTTCAGGCACTCTGGGACGGAGCCCTGATGCAGGACGAGGTGGCCGCCATCTGGCGGGACATCGGCTTGTATGACGAGCAGGTCCAACCCCGGGCAGGCCTGTCGGTCTGGCAATCCTTTCTGGCGCGGGAACGGATCTGAGCTACGGCGGTTCACCGCCAACCAGCACCTTGCACATCCGTCGATGACGGATTTCACCGTACAACATGTGACCCTCGCCACGATCTTCATAGCCGCGGGCAAGATAGAAACCGGCGTATTCCGCTCTCGCATCGAGCCGGATATGTGTCATTCCCGTATCCACGGCGCGCCGTTCCAGCCATGCCAGCAAGGCAGAACCCAACCCTTTCCTTCGCCATTGTGGAACGATGGCCATGTAGCGAATCTGCCCGGTCGCATCGTCGAGCCGATGCAATCGACCGGTTCCGATGGGTCGATCCCGCGCATCCAGACACAGCGCGTGTACCGCGTGTTCTTCGTGCTCATCCCGTTCGCTGCCCCGCGGCTGATCCCACGGTGCGCGGAGGATCTGCCAGCGCAGTTCGAACATCGCAGCGAACTGCCTGGCCGTTTCCGGTTCGATGATGCGCCAGGACGGGTGCAAGATCAGGAAGCGTTGGGCAATTCCGCCGGATCGGTGCGATAGATGGGGTCGATCTGATCCTTGCCGTTGACCGTGAGTTGCAGATCGCGGATCAGACCGTCGCGGATGCTGTAGATCCAGCCGTGGACGGCCAGTTCCTGACCACGGTCCCAGGCGTCCTGGACGATGGTGGTGTGACAGACGTTGCGGACCTGTTCGGCAACGTTGAGTTCGCAGAGCAGGTCCACCCGTGCTTCCTCGTCCAGCGGCCGGAAGCGGGTTTCGTGGTGATGGTAGATGTCCTTGATTTCACGCAACCAGTTGTCGATGAGACCGTGCTTGTTGTTATTGAGGGCGGCCTTGACGCCGCCGCAGCCGTAGTGGCCGCAGACGATGATGTGCTTGATCCGGAGCACGTCCACGGCGAACTGGATGACCGACAGGCAGTTGAAATCGGTGTGGGCGACGATGTTGGCGACGTTGCGGTGCACGAACAACTCGCCGGGCAGCAGGCCGACGATTTCGTTGGCCGGCACGCGGCTGTCGGCGCAGCCGATCCAGAGGTATTCGGGGCTTTGCTGCTGCGAGAGCTTTTCGAAGAAGCCGGGATTTTCGGACTCGATGTCTTGCGCCCAGGCACGGTTGTTGTCCAGCAGATCGTCGAGCATGGATGATTCCCTGGTTATGGGTGTTGATGGAATCAGGCAAACACTACCCATGTGGTGGCGATGTACTTCACACCTTCCCGGACCTCGGCAGCGCGGTGCTCGTGGGTCCAGAAGGGCGGGAACAGCACCAGCGTGCCCTCGGTGGGTGTGACCTTGACGTCCTGGTACAGGAATTCGGTTTCGCCACCCGGACCGGGCACGTCGTTCAGATACCACAGGGCGACCAGTTGGCGCTGGCTGAATTCGTGGCTGCCGCCATCGATGTGCCAGTGATAATACTCGCCAGGCCGGTAGCGCTGGATGCCGTAGCCCATGTCCTTGAATGGACCCTTGAAATAGGGAAAGGTTTCGCGGAACTCCTTGATGGCGGTGGCCAGGGAACGGAACAGGGCCTGGTCGATGTCCTTCCAGTGTTCCTTGCCGGAGACCACCAGATCAGTGGTCTTCTTCACCGACGTATCCTGGCTGACGGTCTGGCCGATGCGTCCGGCGTACTGTTCGTCCTCGTGTGCTTCGAAGCGGGCGATCATGTCGCGGCAGACTTCGGGCGCCAGGGCACCGCGCTTTTCGAAAATGAAGGAGAGGGGTTTGACCTCGCGGATAGTGGTCAGCGGAACGGGTCGGGATGCGGTATCGGACATGGTCATGCAATCACGCCAGGGCGTGCCTCGGACAGGGTGGGTTGGAGGCGCCGATCGGGCCGGCCGCCGTAGGCGGTATTGTCTTACAGGCGGTTGTTTTCCAGCAAGCGCCCGATTTCCTCACTGGACGCTGCCCCCTTTTCCCGGTAGAGGCCCAGGACCGCTTCGGCCAGTTGCGGCCAGTGACGCTGACCGGCGACCACGGCATCGGACAGCCGTGTCGCCTCGCCGGACTCCCGCCATTGCCGATAGGCGGCGTCGATGGCGGGCCAGAGCACCTGGCGCATGCCGTTCAGATTGGCGAACCAGAAGTGAATGGAGGCCACCTTCTCCTGTTCCAGCAGCTCGGGGAGGGTGATCAGGCTGTCGGCGAGGTGATCGCGCACCGCGCGCAGCAGCAGCTCGACACGCGAGCGGGGCAGGGCGGCGAGCAGGGACTCCCAGTCGGGTCCAAGCCGGCGACCGGCCTCGACTTCGCCGATCTCGTGCAGCAGGGCGCTGTCCAGCTCGTTCTCGGTCATCTCGTCGAGGGCGCGCTCCACGTCGGTCGGGAAGTCGTAGCAGGCAATGGCGCGGGCCATGGCGTTGTCCGGCCGGCTCCAGCGCCATTCTTCCAGCTTTTCCCAGAGAAAGCGCTTGAGGGACTCGCGGCGCAGCCAGATGGTACGGCCCTGGGCCATGGCCGGCGGCGCGCCGAGATCACGGGCATATTCCCGATCGGCGATGTAGACGGTGTAGTCGTGATGCTGGTGATGACGGTGCAGGCTGCCGAGGAAGAAGTGAGGTTTGCCCTGGGCGCCGATGCCGCCGCTGTAGATCAGACCATGCGGTTCGAGCGCGGCATTGATGGCATCGCTTTCGAAGGGATCGTATTCGGCATCCCCGACGCGCACCGGGACGAACTCGGCCGATTCCAGCTCCTCCCACAGGCTTTCCCGCTGGCGCAGCCAATTGCCCACCGTTTCGTTGCCCAGCGGATGCTGAAAGGGCAGTCCCTGCTCCCAGCGATAGAATTCGCGCATTTTGAGCAGGTACACACAGAGCGTGTAATTGCCGGCGTGCAGGGCATCGGCGATGTGGCAGTTCTGCTGGACCGAGGCCTGGACTTCGGGCAAGGCACAGGTCCGGGCGATGGCATTCATGCAGAGCTCCGGCTTGTCAGTGCATCCAATAACTTAGTAAAATACTACAGAATTCACCCGCCCGTGACCAGTCCGTCTGCGCCGGGCCATTCCCTTCCGTATAATAGCGGGCTTTCGTCTGGCCCACAGTGAGGTTGTCGTGCGCGTAAAGAGCCGTTGGAACCGCAAGGACAAGACCCATACCGTCGAGGAGATTGCCGGCGCGCTGGCCTTCATCATCTGGCGCCTGGGCGGCAATGGCGTGCTGAGCATGGAAAACGCCGGTTTCCAGACCGAGACCAATCTGCAAAGGCTGAACATCCTTGCCGAATTCGCCGCTTTCGCCATCCACATCGCCGATCGCATGACCATCGAGCGCTTCTCCGATGACGAACGCCTGCGCTTCATGACCGAACTGGCCCGCAAGACCGCCGGCCATTACGAGGACAACAAGCGCGACTTCGCCGGCGATGGCGCCTGGGGACAGGAATTCATCGATTTGCTCAACGCGCGCATGGGCGAGTATGCCGAGTTCGGCTATAGCGAAGAAGAGGGGCCGAGTTTCGGCATGAAACGGCTGTTCGGAGACAAGCTCAAGAAGGCGTTCGGGGAAGCGGACGAGAAGTGGGTGAGCCAGCAGATCATCGACATCGAGGTGCCGGAGATCATGTCTCACCTGAAGCGATCTGTGCCGAATTTGTTTATGTAACAATCAATTGCTGATTATTTCTTAAGTAGAATATCAAGTTACGCCCAATACCGGATCTTCTCAGCCCGGTGCCAGATTTTGGCCCGACTCGACCTGTCCCTGGCACACACGTTGCGGATTCCGGCAACACCTCATAACAAAAGGGCGCCCGAAGGCGCCCTTTTTCATTCTTCCGCAAGCGTTCCGCTTACTTCTTCACCCACTTGGCGAAGTTTTCGGTGGTGCGGGCGCGACCGTCTTCGTAGCCGGCTTCGTAGGCTTCGGTCAGGCGCTGCTCTTCACGCTTGGGGTTGAGGACGTAACCGCCTTCCCAGCCCTGGATGTACTCGGGATCCACTCCCATTTCTTCCATCTTGGTGACGGCGTCGTAGTATTCTTTGTTCATCGAAGTCTCCTCTGTGAATCAGTGAATTATCTCAGTTTAAGGACGAAGGTTCAAATCTCCGCTCAGGCTGCGAGTGCCGCGAAGCGCTCGGCGGCCTGACCGTTGTTGAGAACGTGCCGGACCTTTTCGCCGGCGTCGGCCAGGCTGTCGGCCCGGCCGAGATGGTGCAAGACGATGCTGGCGGCATAGACCAGCGCGTCGTAGGCCGGCCCCGGTTCACCACGGAGGGCGGCCTGGCCGGTCTCGGCCGCAGCCCGGGCCGCGGCGTCCACGTCGAAGGGCGTGGCAATGTCGTCGGCGGCCGGGGCGGGCGGCAGATCCTTGGGCAGGGGCACGGCACGGGTGTTCTGCTCGATACCCAGTGCCTGGGGCGCCAGCTCGGTGACCTCGGCTTCCGCCTCGCCGTGATAGCTGTGCAGCAGGGCCGGCTGCTGCAGGGAGGGAATGACACCCCCTTCGACGCCCCGCACGATCATGGCGGAATCGTACCCGGCGGCCCGGGCCAGTGAGGTATAGATGGGCGGGTAGGCCTTGTGGACATAGCCGGTGAGCAGATGGGTCTTCTGCCGGCCGGTCAGCGGACGGGTCAGGACTTCCACGGTGGTGATCACCTGGCGCTTGATGATCCGCTCGCGCAGGGGAATCAGGGCGTGCAGGCGCGGGGCGAAAGCGGCCTGGTCCACATAGGCCCAGCCATGGACCGCGATGTCGGCCGCGGCCTCGGCGGGCGACTTGTCCACGTTCACCCCGGCGGCCTTGAGCACCTTGTGGGCCGTGATGCCGTACTTGGGGCCGACCTTCTCGAGACCGTGACAGAAGGCAGGGACGTCGCAGGCGGCCAGCACGGCCGGGATGAAGGCGTTCATGGGCAGCCCGCGGCTGTGGCCGTCGTAGGGATCGGCCACGTCCACCAGTTCGTCCACGTCCACTTCGGCGGTGATGTTGTTTTCCTGGATGGCGGCGAGAATGCCGCGGTTCTCCGCGTCTGTCTCCCGCTTCATGCGCAGGGCGATGAGGAAAACAGCGGTGCGCACGTCGTCCGCCTTGTCGGAAAGCACATGACGCATGGCCGCCCGGGCCTCCTCGAAGGTGAGGTCCTTGCTGTATTCGGGGC
>JALVBM010000418.1 GCA_027010665.1 Chromatiales bacterium | reverse complement strand
TCGACGATGGCCTGGTTCTCGACGAATTCGGCCACGGTCTGGATGTCCATGCCGCGGGCCAGATCGGTGATGGCCTTGACGATGGCTTCGTCGGCGCGGTTCTGGTGCAGGTGGCGGATGAAGCTGCCGTCGATCTTGATCATGTCCACCGGCAGGTTCTTGAGATAGTGGAAGGAGGAGTAGCCCACGCCGAAGTCGTCGAGGGCAAAACGGCAGCCCAGTGCGCGCAGTTGTTCGATGAAGCGGTTGGCTTCGCCCATGTTCTCCACCGCGGCGGTTTCGGTCACCTCGAAGATCAGGGCGCGGGGATCGGCGCCGGTTTCGGTCAGGGTTTCGCGCACCAGGTCCATGAAGTCGGGATCGCCGAAGTGCCGGCCGGAGAGGTTGATGGCCAGGGTGGTCGGGCGCCCGGTCTTGCGGCTGCGGGCCTGTTCGGCGATGGCGGTGCGGATCACCCAGCGGTCCACGTCGCGGATCAGGCCGAAGCGTTCGGCGGTGTCGAGGAAGGCGCCGGGGAAGATCAGCTCGCCGTCTTCTTCCTGCAGGCGCAGCAGAACCTCGTAGTGGGCGATCCGCTGATCGGGGAGGGCGACGATGGGCTGGTAGTGGAGCACGAAGCGGTCGTGCTGCAGGGCCTGGTTGATGCGGTTCTCCCAGTGCACCTTGGCCTTCATGTTGAGCAGTTCCCGATCGTCCGGCTGGTACACGTGGATGCGGCTGCGGCCGTGGCGCTTGGTGGTGTACATGGCCGCGTCGGCCTTGGCCAGCAGTTCCGCCGGGGTGTTCCCCTGTTCCGGAAACAGGGCGATGCCGATACTGGCGCTGATGCGGATGTTGGGATCGGTCGGGATGCGCACTTCCGACTCGATGCGTGCGATCAGGTTCTGGGCCACGTGCATGGCGCCCTCGGCGTCCACGTTGGGCAGGATGACACCGAACTCGTCACCGCCCATGCGGCCGATGATGTCGATCTCGCGCAGGGCGTGGCGGAAGACCCGTGCGACGGCCATCAGGCATTGATCGCCGGCCTGGTGCCCGAGGGTGTCGTTGATGTACTTGAACTGATCGAGGTCGATGAACAGCAGGGCGGATTCGATCTTGAAGCGTCGGGCATAGGCAATCTGCCGCTCGAGCTGTTCCTGGAAGCGGCGCCGGTTGTAGAGATTGGTGAGCGGGTCGTGATTGGCGAGGAAGACGATGCGTTCCTCGGTGGTCTTCTGTTCGCTGATGTCGATGAACAGGCCGCGGGCGAGATAGCCTTCCTGGCGCTGTTCGATGGTGTACAGGCTGCGCACCCACACATAGTCGCCGCGGCGGTGTTGCAGGCGATAGTCGAGGGTGTATTCGCCGGGCAGGCGGGCCTGCTCCTGCAGGGTGTGCAGGACCCAGTCGAGATCGTCGGGGTGCAGGCGCTGGCGCCAGAAATCCGGTTGCAGCCAGTCGTCCACGGAATAGCCGAGCAGGGTTTCGGCTTCCTGGCTGACGAAATGGAACTGCATGGTCTGTGGATCGGCTTCCACGATCACGGCCTTGATGTTGTTGAGCAGCGTTTCCATGCGCTGTTTCTCGCGCGCCAGGGCAGCGTGTTCGTCGCGCAGGATGCGCCGGGTCCGTTGCAGGTGATCGGCGAGCCGGTTGAAGGCACTGGCCACGGCACCGACCTCGTCGTCCGGCGGCACGTCGATACGGTGATCCAGCTCCTCGCGGCCGAGCGCCTCGGCGCCCAGTTCCAGCTTGCGCAGGTTGCGGGTCAGATACAGGCCGAGGGCGATGGTGATCACAATCGACAGGATCAGCTCGGCGGCGGCAATCAGGCTGTTCTGGCGACGGGTGGTGTCGATGAGTTCCTGCACGTAGCCGATGTCGTAACCGATGCGCAGGGTGCCGAGCGGCTGGCCGAACAGGACGATGGGCCGCACGACGTCGTAGACCCCGTCGCTCTCGGCACTGCTGTAACTGGTATCGGGTCGGGGCCGCTCGTGGCCGTGAAAGTCGCCGAGCCGGGCCATGGGCTGGCCTTCCCGATCCTCCACCAGCACGTAGTGAATGCCCGGATTGCCCTCGAGCAGGGAGAGGGCATCGGCCAGCAGGGCCCGGTCGTTGCTCGCCAGGCCCGGTTGCAGGGAGGCGGCCAGCAGGCGGGTCTGGGCTTCCACGTTCTGCAGCAGCTGGGCCTCGTGGCTGGAGCGGATCAGGCGTACCGAGTTCCAGACCAGGGTGGTGAGCATCACCGCTTCGATAAGGATGACGCCGAGGATCAGGCGGGTGGAGAAGCGCAGGCGCACGGGCGGGTCCTAACGGTGCCGATCCGCTGTCGGCGACGCAGGGGCGTCGTCGGGTCCGGCGTGTCCCCGTCCCGGGTGGGGCATGCGGATCTGGTGGCGTGGTGTGTCCATGGCAGTGATAGCGTATATGACGGCAGAAGCGTCAGCGGCTTTAGCCCATTGTGACACGAACCCGGACGCGCCCGGCGGGGTTTGCCGGCCGCGGGTGCAGCTTGCACCGGGTTGGCCCCGGTGCCCGCCCTCAGTTGGTGTAGAAGGTCTTGCGGAACTTGATGGTGAAGGGTTCCGGTTCACCCTCGGGCTGGATGCGAAACTCGAAATTGAGGGTTTCGCGATGGGCGACCGGGAACTCGCCAATGTAGTAGATGGCCGTTCCGTCGAGGATCTCCCGTGGCTTGAGGTTCTTGACCTGATTGTTGAGATTGACCGCACGGCCGGTGATCTTCGCCTTGACCGGCTTGCCGGGCATGCCCATGACCTTCTTCTGCACGGCGATGTTGAACATGCCGCGGTTGCGTGAGCGCTTGATGCCGTACTGCTTGGCCACCTGGGGTGCCAGGGTATCGGTGGTAAAGGCGTTGTAGTAGACCACGTAGTCACCCACTGTGCGGGAATATTCGTCGTCGGCCAGTGCGGCGCCGGCGGGGATCAGCAGCAGGGCGACGAACCAGGCTTTCAGGTATCGAAACATGTCGGGCACCTCCACGTTGTCGTTGTGATTATGGCAAGCCCCTTTGGTGACGGGGCCTTTTCTTCAAGCATAGTCCAGTTCCGGGGGGAAACCCACCCGGATCGGAAAGATGGGGGCGGTTCAGGCGCGCCGCAAGCGGTAGAGAGCCACTTCGCCCATGAGATTGGGCCACAGGCGCATGGGCAGGCTGCTGCGATGCTGTTGATCGGCCACCGTGCGCTCGAGGATGTGAAAGTCCTTCTCGGCGCACAGTTCCTCGAAGTCGCGCAGGGTGCAGAGGTGAATGTTGGGCGTGTTGTACCAGGTATGGGGCAACGAGGCGGTGACCGGCATGTGACCGCCAAGAAGCTGCAGGCGACAGCGCCAGTGGCCGAAGTTGGGGAAGGTGATGATGCCTTCCCGGCCCACCCGCAGCATGTCTTCCAGCAGGCGATCGGGATAGTGCACCGCCTGCAGGGTCTGGGTCATGATCACGTAGTCGAAGCTGGCGTCGGCGAACTCGGCCAGGCCCACGTCCAGATCGCTCTGGATGACGTTGATGCCGTTGTCGATGGCGCGCACGATCTTGGCTGGATCGATCTCCAGGCCGTAGCCGTCCACCTGCCGGGTCTGGCGCAGGTGGGCCAGCAGGGTGCCCTCGCCGCAGCCCAGATCCAGCACCCGGCTCCCGGGCGCGATCCAGTCGGCGATGGTGCGCAGTTCCGGCCGCAGGGTGTTCATGGCCGTCCCTCCCGCACGCGGGTCATGTAGGCCGAGAAGGTGGCCAGATAGTCCGGGATCGGCATCAGAAAGGCGTCGTGGCCGTGATGGGCCTCGATCTCGGCGTAGGAGACAGGCTTGCGGCTGTCCACCAGGGCCTTGACGATCTCCCGCGAGCGCGACGGGGCGAAGCGCCAGTCGGAGGTGAAGGACATGATCATGAACTCGGCCCGGGCCCGATCCACGGCCCTGGCCAGATCGTTGTCGTAGTCGGCGGCCGGATCGAAGTAGTCCAGGGCCTTGGTCATCAGCAGGTAGGTGTTGGCGTCGAACTTCTCCACGAAGGACTGGCCCTGGTAGCGCAGATAGCTCTCTACCTGGAATTCCACGTCGAAGCCGAAGCTGAGCTTGCCCTCGCGCAGCTCGCGGCCGAACTTGGCGCGCATGGCCTCGTCGGAGAGGTAGGTGATGTGGCCGAGCATGCGCGCCAGGGCCAGGCCGCGACGGGGGATGGTGTGGTGTTCGTAGTAGTGGCCGTCGTGAAAGTCCGGATCCGACATGATGGCCTGGCGGGCCACCTCGTTGAAGCCGATGTTCTGGGCCGAGAGCTTGGGGGCGGCGGCGATGACCACGGCATGGCGCAGCCGTTCGGGAAAGTCGATGGCCCATTGCAGGGCCTGCATGCCGCCCAGGCTGCCGCCGATGACCGCTGCCCACTGTTCGATGCCGAGGCGCTCGGCGAGCCTTGCCTGGGAGCGCACCCAGTCGCGCACGGTGACGATGGGAAAGTCGGGCCCGTAGGGCTTGCCGGTCTCCGGGTTGATGCTCATGGGCCCGGTGCTGCCGTGGCAGCCGCCGAGGTTGTTCAGGCACACCACGTGGAAGTGGTCGGTGTCGATGGGCTTGCCCGGCCCGATGCAGGTCTCCCACCAGCCGGGCTTGCGATCCTCGAGGCTGTGATAGCCGGCGGCGTGGTGGTTGCCGGACAGCGCATGACAGATGAGCACGGCGTTGGAGCGGTCGGCGTTCAGCTCGCCGTAGGTCTCGTACACCAGTTCGTAGGACGGCAGCGTGCGGCCGCAGTCCAGCGCCAGCGGTTCGTCGAAGACCATCTTCTGCGGGGTGACCAGACCGACCGAGTCGGGAGGCAGGGTATCGGGCATGGAAATCCGGGGCAATGCGCCGTGACTCGTGAAGCGGCAAGTCTACGGCAAGCCCCCGGCAACAGGCAACGCCTGTCGTTAAGGGGCGAGGAACGAGGGCCGAGTGGCGAGGGGGGATAACGTCAGGCTTCAGGGCAGCGCTCTGCAACTTCCTGTTTCGACATGGTGTGTCGGCCGAATGGAAGGCGCTCGCAAGCCGTAGCGCCCCGGTTACCGTTTGTCTTTATCGAAGTCGAGCAACCGCTGTTCCTCGCCCCTCGTCCCTCGTCCCTCGCCCCTGTCTTTATGCGACCTTCTCCGCTTCTTCTGCCACTGCCTCCAGCGGCTTGCCGAGGGTTTCCATCAGGGCATTGATGTCGGCGAGCTGGCTGTCGAGTTTCTTGGCCTGCTGTTCGAGTTCCTCGATGCGGCCTTGCAGGGTGTCGCGGGACTCGTTGATCTTGCGCAGGCTCTCCAGGCGCTTTTCCATCTGGTGCTTGTGTTCCTTGATGCGCGAGACCAGCGGCGCCATGGCGGACTTGCCCCAGGCGTCGGCTTCCTGGTGGGCCTGGAAGAAGGTGTTGCGGGCGTGGCTGACCATGGAGATGAAGAACTTCTTCACCACGAAGGACTGTTCGGTCATGGTGGTGACCGGGCTCTTGCGGTAGGCCTCGGCTTCCTGGTGCAGGCGTTCCAGATCCCGCTTGTAGCGGTTCATGCTGAAGAACTTGGGCTTGACCTCGGACAGGCCGTGTTCCTTGTGGAACTGCCGGTAGATGGTCTGCAGCAGGGTATTGATCTGATCGGTCTGGGCGCTGGCGTCACGGATGGTGGTGGTGACGATGTCGAAGAACTCCTTCATGGCGTTCTTCAGGCCGGCGGTGGTCCAGGTGCCGGTCATCTCCTTGCGGGTCTTGGCCATCAGCTTGTCGAGCTTGTTGAGGCTCAGCAGGTTCAGCAGCTGGGCGTGCTTGTCGGCGAACATGCGTTTGTTGACGGTGAAACTCTCCACCGACTTGTGATAGGTGGCCTGTTCCTCGCGGGTCTTCTTCATCAGGTGGGCGATGACGTCCTCGTTCTTGCCCGACAGGCTCTTGAGTTCCTTGAGCTGACGGTTGGTGTCGGCCAGGCGCGAGGCGATGAGATCCCGCGACTCCTGGGCCATGCCGCCGATCTCGCCGACGATGTTCTCGCGCACGATGTCCTGCTTGCGGGGCAGGATGTCGCGCGAGAGGATGGATTCGAGCGCCAGGATGTTGCTCCGGGCGAGCAGTTCCTGATCGGTGCGGATCTTGGCCAGCAGGCCCTTCTGGGCCGAAACCGGGAAGATGGCCTGCTCGTCCAGATCCAGCATCTTGGCCACCGACTTGCACTGGCTCTGGATGCTCTGCTGCACTGCTTCCTCGCCCTTGAGCTCGTCCCACAGGGTGTCCACCTTGTTGAGCACCACCAGGCGGGAGTGCTTGGCGTCGGTGCCCAGCGGTTGCACGAAGCTCTGCCACATTTCCAGATCCGACTGGGTGACGCCGGTGTCCGCCGCCAGCACGAAGATCACCGCCTGGGCGGCGGGCAGCATGTTGATGGTCAGTTCCGGCTCGTTGCCCAGGGCGTTGAGGCCGGGGGTGTCGAGGATGGTCAGTCCCTCCTTGAGCAGCGGATGGGGGAAGCTGATCATGGCGTGGCGCCACATGGGGATCTCGATCATCTCGGCGGCATCGGCGGCCTCCGGATCGTGCAGGCCCAGGCGCGCGGCCACCGGGGCCGGCACGCGCTTGGTCTTGATCACTTCCTTGAAGGATTCGGCCATGGCCTCGGCCGAGTCGGTATCCAGCTTGATGGTGGTCCAGTGAATGGGTTCCTGCTTGAACTCCTGGATCGACTTCTCCTCCAGACGGGTCTCGATGGGCAGCAGGCGGATGTAGCTCTCGTCGGCGTCCGAGTCGTAGAACAGCTCGGTGGGGCACATGGTGGTGCGGCCCGCTTCCGAGGGCAGCAGCCGTCGGTCGTATTCGGAGAAGAAGATGGCGTTGATGAGTTCGGTCTTGCCGCGGGCGAACTCGGCCACGAAGGCGATGGTCAGCCGGTCCGACTTGAGGGCTTCCACCAGCTCGAAGATGCGCAGTTCCGTCTCCGGACTGCTCATGCCGTTGGCCTCGAGCCATTCCCGGTAGCGGCTGATGGCGTCGATGAGATCGTTGCGCCAGCGCCCGTAGGCCTGCATCTGATCGGTAAAACGGTCGGTTGCCATGTTACGTGAACTCGCTGCGATAGCTGGTTGAAAAGAAAACGGTTTATTGTCGGACGTCGGGCATTGACCGATTGTGACCCATTGCGCGGATTTTGCAACACGCAAGCCGGTCCGGCATGCCCTGCAAGCTAGTGTAGCGGCAATTTTGCCTGCGGGTTTAACGGCTTGCGTGTGCCGGACGGTGGCAGAGGCCGCCGTCCCGGCCCGGCCGGAGGCCAATAACCGATTGAAAATCAACGACAAGGTTGCGTCCAGCGGATTTGTGGGCCCCGGGGCGGGCGTCTGGCGCCGGTTGCAAAAACGTGACGCGGTTCTCACTTTTCCGGCGGGTCGATGCCGGCGATCAGCTTTGCCGGACGCCGGATGCGAAAGCGTTTGCGGCGGCCGGCGGTCCCGCCGGCGAGCTGGACCTCGCTGCGGACCACGCCAAAGGTGCGGGCCAGAAAGGTAACGAGATGGCCGTTGGCCTTGCCGTCCACCGGCGGGGCGGTGATGCGGATCTTCAGGGCGTCACCGTGGGGACCGACGATTTCGTCGTGGCGGGCGCGGGGCTGGGCATGGACCTGCAGGACCAGGACGTCGCCATCCCAGTGATACCAGCCGGGCATGACTCAGCCGGCGAGGGCCCGGGCCAGGTCCCGCAGCGGGGCGACGATCAGCATCTGCGCCAGGTAGAGGCCGAGGATGGCCAGCATGGGCGACAGATCCAGCCCGCCCATGGGTGGCAGCAGTCGCCGTACCGGGCGCAGCACCGGCTCCGAGATGCGGGCCATGATGGCCAGCGCCGGGTTGTAGGCGCCGGGATTGATCCAGCTGGCGATGGCCAGCACGAAGATGCAGAACAGCCAGATCCAGATGAGCAGATTGAGCATGTCGGCCACGGCCCACAGCAGCAGCCCGGGAATGGCCGGGAA
>JALVBM010000417.1 GCA_027010665.1 Chromatiales bacterium | reverse complement strand
TTCGTTCATCGCGGCTGAGCGCCGCTCCTACACAAAGCCAGCGAGACTCGAAACCGAGCATTACACAAACCGCATACAATATCGAAGTTGCGCAACCGGTGTTTCTTGTCCCGAGTCCCTCGTCACTGCGCAGTTGGTGCGTTGCTACGCGAACGCACCCTATGCCACTGGATGGAATCGAGGATGTGTATGAGTTAATCGTTGAGCCTGTCTGGTTTTTGTGTGCTCACAGAGAAGAGGCTCCCTTGAGAACCTGGTCACGTGTATTTTGTGGCAGGCTGTTCGGTGTGAGTACATCCACTTCGACGCCGAGCAATTTTCGCAATTCAGCACGAATCGGACCGATGTCCAACAAGGTTGTTTCCGGCGTCGGGTCCACGAGCAGATCCAAGTCGCTGTCTTCCTGATCCAGTCCCTTTTGAACGGAACCAAATACGCGCGCATTACACGCATGGTGTCGTTCGACGATTTTTCGAATGGTATCGCGGTATTTTTCCAGGGCTTCAGATGGTTTCATGCTATTCAGTGCACTCTTTGGTTCATTGTATCTGTCACAATAACACAGACTCGATAGTCTGGATGGCGTTCAACCAGGTCAGATTCCGGGTATGAATCGCTCATTCTGGCTGTATTGCACCCTCCGCGCCGTCACGTTTAAGAGTAATTTCGATATATTCAATCATTGGATGATGGTAATAGCTTGTGAATATCCATTGCCCCATGAAAAACGCCGAGTATCTTAATGTCCGTTTCCAGGATCAGGTATGCGATACGATAGTGGCCGTATAGCAGTATCCGGTTCTCGCCTTCAGGCACGATTCGATAAAGGTAACCCAATTGAGGATATTTCCGAAGTAAGCGGGCCTTTTCATGGATGTCCTCAATGACATTGGCGGCCGCTTGCGGATTGTCTTCGGCAATGTAATCGTAAATCCTGTGTAGCCAGGTAACGGCTTCTTCGGTCTATTTCAGTTTTGCCATGCGCGGAGCCGTTCCTTCAGCTCAGAATCCGTGATTGTGCGGTTATGGCGAACATCGTCGAGCCCGCGTTCAATCATGGCCTCGAAAGCCAGTTCACGAAGCAATTCCTCGTATGTGGCGTCCTCGGGTAGCGAATCGAGTATGGCGCGGATGGTCTGTTTGGCGGTGGCCATATGTGTACTCTTTGGGATTCGGAGTAACAAGGGTATCAGGATTGGGAAAATCTGGCGTTGAAATGGGTTCGATGCCATGACAAGTATAGCGGAATTCATATGTATGCGATGCCGGTCAGCCGGTTTGATGCGTTGCTGCGCGAACGCACCCTACAGGATTGTAGGAGCGGCGCCCCGCCGCGATGACCAATTCCGGGCACCACAAAAGGCCACGGACAACATCGAAGCCAGGCCCCCGGTTTTCCTAGTCCCTAGTTCCCAGTTCCTAGTCCCTTGTTTACCCTGCATTCTCCGCCCCGGCAGCCCGACATGATACAATCCGGCGCACGTTTTCCGGCCGCATTACCATTGAAAAACAAGGGCTTATGACCTCCCGCATTCGCGAAATCCCCTACAACTACACCTCCTTCTCGGACCGGGAGATCGTGATCCGGTTCCTTGGGGCAGAGATGTGGGAGGTGCTGAACCGGCTGCGCGGGGAGCGGGTGACGGGGCGCTCGGCGCGGATGCTGTTCGAGATTCTGGGGGACATGTGGGTGGTGACCCGCAACCCCTTCATTCAGGATGATCTGCTCGGCAATCGCAAGCGGCGGGAGGCCCTGATTGCCGCGCTCCATCATCGGCTCGAACAGGTGGAAGCGCGGGCCGACGGCAACGAGAAGGCGCTGTTGCTGATCGGGGCGGTGCGCGGGGCCATCGGCGAGTTCGCAGCCTGGTTCCCGCGTCAGCGGGCGTTGCGGGAGCGGGTGATGCAGCGCCTGCGCAGGGTAACGCGGCGGGACAACATCCGCTTCGACGGCCTGTCCCGCGTCTCCCACGTGACCGATGCTTCCGACT
>JALVBM010000416.1 GCA_027010665.1 Chromatiales bacterium | reverse complement strand
TCCTTCTGCACGTCCCGTTCGTCGACGGCGGCCACGTCGATCGCCTCGGGCGGGGTCTTTTTCGCCACCGTGCCGGGCTTGTGGCTGTCGCTCCAGGTGAAACTCACCACCAGCAGGGCGATGAGCGCCACGTGCGCCAGCACCGCCAGTACCGCGGCCCAGGGATGTTGCTTGATGGCCTGCCACATGGGCGTCTGTGTCAGCTTCCGTCCGGCAGGCGCGTCACCAGGCCCACGTGTTCCACGCCGCCCTGCTTGAGCAGGGCCATGACCTTCACCACCTCGCCATAGGGCACCTGCCGATCCCCCTTCACATATACCGTGGCCCGCGTGCGGTGACGCAGGAGGGCCTTGACGCGGGTCAGCAGGGTCTTGCCGTCCAGCGGCTTGCGGGGCTCGCCGAGATTGAGAAAGACCCTGCCCTTGGCATCCACCGTGACCACGATGGGTTCCTGCCCCTGCTGTTCTACCACGTCGCCACGGGTCTGCGGCAGATCCACCTTCACGCCCTCGTTGAGCATGGGCGCGGTGACCATGAAGATCACCAGCAACACCAGCATCACGTCGATGTACGGCACCACGTTGATCTCGGACATGCGCTTGCGCCTGGGCCGCCCGGAGAAGGTCTGTCCGCTCAGGCTCATGCCGCGGCACCTGCCTGGCGATCGGTGTGGGCCTGACGCTGGAGGATGGTGGAGAATTCCTCGGCAAAGATGTCGTAGCGGCTGATCAGGCGCTCCACGTCGTTGGAATAGCGGTTGTAGGCGATCACGGCGGGAATGGCGGCGAACAGGCCCATGGCCGTGGCGATCAGGGCCTCGGCGATGCCCGGCGCCACCGAGGCGATGGTGGCCTGCTTGACCGAGCCGAGGCCGATGAAGGCGTTCATGATCCCCCACACGGTACCGAACAGACCCACGTAGGGGCTGGTGGAGCCGACCGTGGCGAGGAAGGACAGATGCATCTCCAGGTTGTCCACCTCGCGGTTGAGGGCCACGCGCATGGCCCGCTGCACGCCCTGCACCATGGCCAGGGGATCCACCGCGCTCTTGCGCAGGTGCAGGAACTCGCGGAAGCCGGCCTCGAAGATGGATTCCATGCCCTTGAGCTTGCCACGCCGGGCAGAGACCCGCTTGTAGAGCTCGCCCAGATCGGCGCCGGACCAGAAGCGGCGCTCGAAGCGATCCGCTTCCTGGCGGGCCTGCTTGATCACCGACCACTTGAGGAAGATCACGGTCCAGGACAGCAGCGAGGCCAGCAGCAGCAGGGCCATGACGATCTGCACCACCAGGCTGGCGTCGAGGATCAGTTGCGTGATGGACAGATCGGCCGTCACCGGCTTGGGCTCCCCTGAATGATGGTTTTCATGACGTCCGGAATGGCCCGGGCGCGGAACGTCTCGCTGTCGAGGCAGGCCACCTTGACCTCGCCGCGGCACAGCAGATGGCCGTCGCGCTCGCGGATCACGTCCTGGCCGAAGGTGAGGCTGGCGCGGCCGGCCTGCAGGATCCCGGTGCGCACCTGCAGCAGATCGTTGAAGCGGGCCGGGGCCAGGTAGTCCACCTGGACCGAACGCACGGCGAAGATCACGCCTTCCCGTTCGCGCAGTTCGTCCTGTTCGAACCCGTGATGGCGCAACAGTTCCGTGCGCGCCCGCTCCATGAAGCGCAGGTAGTTGGCGTAATAGACCACGCCGCCGGCATCGGTATCTTCGTAGTAAACGCGCACCGGCCAAAGGAACCCGGTCACGCTTCGCTCGTTGCCGGGTACTTCAGTCGTCGGCATCGGCGAACAGATCCGGAATGGGCTCGGCACCCCGGGGCTCGGGCAGGCCGAAGTGACGCCAGGCGCTGCGGGTGGCCATGCGCCCGCGCGGGGTGCGCATCAGGAAGCCCTGCTGGATGAGATAGGGTTCGAGCACGTCCTCGATGGTGCCCCGCTCCTCGCCGATGGCCGCGGCCAGGCTGTCCACGCCCACCGGGCCGCCGTCGAA
>JALVBM010000415.1 GCA_027010665.1 Chromatiales bacterium | reverse complement strand
GACCGTATCCATCAGGGCCTCGTCCTCGATCCACTGCACCAGGCCCACGGCCCGCAGGATCGATTCGGCCGCCTCGCGCTGGGCGCCGGAGACCCGGGGCGTGGCGTACAGGGCGCTGGCGCCGGCCAGCACCAGGGCCGGGGTGTTGGGCATGGCCCGCACGATGGCCACCTCGCCGCCCAGCCAGCGTTCGAGGGATTCGGTGCGGATGCCGGCGGCCACGGTCAAAAACAGCTGGCCGGGGCGGGCGCCCGGTTTCAGCGCCGTGGCCACGGACTTGAGTACCTGGGGCTTGACCGCCAGCACCACCACGTCGCAGGCCTCGACCACCTGCTGGTTGTCTTCGTAGACGCAGATGCCCGCTTCGCGGGCGAGGCGTTCGCGGGTTTCCGGATCCGGATCGGCCACGCAGATGCGTGACGGTTCGTGGCCGGCAGCGAGCATGCCGCCGATCAGGCTGCGGGCCATGTTGCCGCCGCCGATGAAGCCGATGGTGAGGGTATCCATGGAGCGATACCTTACTCCGGGCGGGGAGGCGGTTCAAATCCGCGCCCGGGCGCGGAACGCACCGGCGTCGGCTGTTCGCGGTAGCGGTTCAGGAAGCCGTGTCGGCAACGGCGGGCGCCTCGTCTTCCACCTGCACCTGGTTGCGGCCGGACTGCTTGGCGCGATACAGCGCCAGATCGGCGCGGGTGAGCATGTCCCGCAGGCTGTCGGGGTCGTCGAGTTCGACCCGGGCCCGGCTGACGCCGCAACTGATGGTGAAGCCGATGGTGCTGTCGTTGCAGGTGATCCGCAGGGTGGCCATGGTGGCGCGCAGCTTCTCGGCCAGGGCCAGCACCCCCTCGCGGTCGCGGGCCACGGTGAGTACCAGGAATTCCTCGCCACCCATGCGGAACAGGTAGTCGTTGGCCCGCGAGTGCTCCCGCAGGCGGGCGGCGAACTGTTCCAGAACCACGTCACCGCAGATGTGGCCATGGGTGTCGTTGATGGGCTTGAACTTGTCCAGATCGATGAGCACCCCCCACAGGCCATGGCCCGACCGGCGTGCCTCGGCCAGCAGCTTGGGAAACACCTCGCCGAGCTGGCGGCGGTTGTACAAGCCGGTGAGGCTGTCGGTGATGGCGGTCTTCTGCAACTCGTCGCGGGCGCGCTTCACTTCCGCGTCCTTGCGCCGCAGGGCCTGGAGCATGTCGGCGAAATGGTTGGCGAGCTGCGCGATCTCGTCACGGCGGCGGGACTTGCGCAGCTCCGGCAGATGGCCGGCCGCCACCTCGCGGGTGATGTTCGACAGCTCCGTGAGCGGCCGGGTGAAGTGGCGGATGATCAGGAAGCCGAAGATCAGGACCACGATGGCGCTGAGCCCGGCGATGAGAAAGATGGTTTCCCGATGCCGGTTCAGGCGGCTCAGCAATACCGTCTCGTCGAGGCCGAACCACAACCGGGGGAGCTCGCCGATGGCCGGCGTCAGGTGCAGGCGGGCGAGGCGAAACCGGCGGCCTTCCAGGATCAGACGGTTGTCCCGGGGCGCGAACGGTCGGCCGATCAGGCCGGTGAGGGAGCTTTCGAGAATGCGGCCCTGGTGGACCACGAACAGCACACCGGACTGGCCGTGGGGCTGTTCGGCCAGCCAGCGGCGATCGAGGGTGCGACTGATGGCCACGGTGCCCAGATACCGCTGCTGATAGCGGACCGGCGCATAGGCCACCAGTTGCAGGCCGCGACCGTTGAACAGGAAGAAGGCGCCCTGTTCCTGCCGCTGGCGGGCATTGTGGATCTCCACCGCCAGCCCATCGCCGTTGCGGTTGACCAGGATGCGGTTGTCGCGGCCGAGGATCAGGAAGCGATCGCCGGGCACCCAGCTGAACTGGCGCTCGTACAGAATCTCCAGGGGATCGGGATCGGTGCCGATGTCCACCACCGCAAACAGGTATTCGCCCACCCGGGGATGGCGGGCCACCATGCTGGCATTGTGCAGGTAACCGGCCCGTTC
>JALVBM010000414.1 GCA_027010665.1 Chromatiales bacterium | reverse complement strand
GGATCGTCCCACGCCCGACCGCCGATGGCCTGGTAGACGATGCGGCCATCGGGATCGATGACGAAGGTGGTGGGCAACCCGCGCACCGGCCAGCGGTTGATGGTCTGGCCGTCCTGATCCAGCAGCACCGGGAAGTCGATGGGATAGTCGGCCATGAAGGGGAAGATCACGTCTTCGCTCTCGCCCACGTTGATGGCGAGCATCATGATCCCCTCCTTCTGTACCTGCGCCCAGGCGCGATTCATGGAGGGCAACTCTTCCCGGCAGGGCGGGCACCAGGTGGCCCAGAAGTTGACGATCACCGGATGGCCCCGGTAGTCGGAGAGCTTGTGGCGCTTGCCGTCCATGTCCGGCAGATCGAAATTGCGCGCCAGCGGCCGGTCCGGTACCGGCGTCAGCAGGGCCTTGCCGGGGCGTGGGGTATCCGCACCGGCGGCCAGGTTCAGGCCCAGCCAGAAAACCAGGCTCAGCAGGAAAGGTAACCGCATCGTCTGCTCCTGTTTCGGCATCAGTTGTGTCTGTCGGGCGCGCATTGAATCCGGCGCAGCCAGGCGGCGTGACGCCGCTCGCCGGCATGCCAGACCACATGGAGATCGAAGACCTCGCCCGGGGCCAGATCGTAGAGGGTCATGCCCCAGTTGTAGTCGCCCCGTGGAGCGTAGATCTGCTCGGTGGGCAGGGTGGACCAGCGAAACGCGAGCTGCGCCGGCTTCGGCACCGCTTTCGTTTCCGCCCAGCGCTGCAGCCAGGCTTCCTTGTGCCGCACGGGACGGATGACGCCCTTGTGCATCACCCGCCATTCGGTCACGTTGACCCGGATCGGTGGCGATTCGCCGGGCTGGCCGAGATTGCGCACGATGGTCTGCATCACGCAATGGCGTGCAATCCGGTCCGCCTCGGCCGGAGGAAAGCCCCGCGCCAGGAAGAAGGCCCGGGTCTGATCGGGCAGCCGCTGCACCAGTTCCATCTCGAAGTCGCCGTCGCGCAGCGTCCAGCCCACCAGTCCTGTCTCGGGGTCGACCTGACGGCTGACCTGTGCGAACAGGGTCAACGGCATCAGCAGCAACAGTCCGCAAAGGCGTTTCATCGCAGCCCCCGTTGCAGGCCTGCGACCCATTCGGCCACGAAAGTCTCGATGGATTCGATGAAATCCGGATCGTGCTCCCGCCGGTTGATGGTCGCGTGCACGACGACGGCAGCCTCCCGGGGCGGCAGATCGGTGGTCACCGTCCAGCTGAAGGCATTGGGACAGTCCGGCAGGCTGAAGCGCACGCCACCACGCACCGGCTCGCGGGTCACGTCGAACACGCCCCACACCGTCTCGATTTCACCACGCCCTTCGCCCGCCTTGCGCACGGCCGGGATGGAGGCGCACCAGTCCGGCAGCGAGGCGATGCTCAGTCGCGCCTGCAACTGTTGCGCATCGATGGGAATTTCTGCCTCGCCAAAGAATTCCATGTCCGTGTTCCGTTCGCGTCGTCGTTTGTCGCATCACTATAATCAGATACGCCATCCCTGGCGAGTAGGGTCAACCTTTCTCGACCAGGTAGCGAAACCCCTCTCCGGTCTCCTCGCTCCCCAGCAGCCGGTTGCCGGTGCGCTCGCACCAGGAAGGAATGTCGGTGCGGGTGCCGGGATCGGTGGCGATGACTTCCAGCACCTCCCCGACAGCGAGCCGGCCCATGGCCTTGTTGAGTTCCACGATGGGCATGGGACAGCACTTGCCGGAGGTATCCAGCGAACGGGTGATCTTCATCGCACGGCTCCTAGAAGTACTGGGTGTGATCGGCATTGGCCGCCTTCTCGTTGACGAACCAGGAAGCGCCGACGATGCCCGACGCCTCGGGCATCAGGTTGTCCTCGTTGACGCCGAAGATGGTCGCCGCCAGGCTGCAGGCATAGAAGTTCACCTTGCCCGTTTCCTTCAGTGCCCGGATCAGATCCGGGATCTCGGCCGGCAGGCCGGCCTTCGACACCTGTTCCCGCACCCAGGCATCCTCGCTGGCGTGATCGCCCTGGATGCGGATCGCCCTGGCCCCCTCTTCCGTCAGCGCCCGCACCGCCCAGTTGACGAACAGCATGTCCACGTCGCAGCCCTCCGAGGCCTGCAGGTAGGCAAAGGCGAAGGGCGTCAGCAGCTTGTCGTAGGAATCGTCGCGCACCACGATGGCCATGGATTTCATCTCTCTCCTCCTCGAACGAATGTTCGTTCTATTCTCGAATGAAAAAAATATCGGCCCGTCAGGCCGACACCGATCTCCAGGCACAGTCCCAGATTTCGTCCAGGTAGTCCCCGAGCGGTCTTTCCAGAATGCCGTCCAGCCGCAGATTGATCAGCCGCAGCGCGCCCCCGAAGACCGCGGCGGCCGCCACCATGGGATCCATGGAGCGAACCTCGCCCGTGGCCATGCCCCGCTCCACCATTTCCCGCATGTGGCGAAACGGCCGGGAAGAACACACCGGCGCCATCTCCGGCATGAATTCCCGGTGTTTCACGAACAGCATGTAGCTCATCACTTCCGGCTCGTCTTCCGTGATCCGGAACAGCAGTTCGATTACGGCCCGGCAGCGTTCCCGGGCGGTGGCATGCTCGCGGTCGATGGCATCGAAGGCCCTCTCCATGCGCGCCACCAGCGATTCGAACAGGGCCCGGGCGATACCCTCCTTGTCCCCGAAATGGTGATAGATGGAGCCGGTGCTGATCCCCGATTCCCGCACGATGTCGGGAATCGAGGTGTTGAAGTAGCCCTGCTGCGTGAACAGACGAATGGCCGCGTCGAGAACCTGTTCCCGTGCGTTGCGCGTCGATCTGGCAGTGCTGGCATTCACGGCACAAGATTAGAACGAACATTCGTTTTAGTCAAGCCAATCCGGCGCTGCCGGGATTTTTCGGCTGCCTATTCCTCAACGTCCGTTACCGGCTTGGGCAGGCCGGCCAGCTTGGCCAGGGTCTGAACCGGACCTTTCGGAAACAGTTGGTAGAGAAAATCGCGGTACTTCTTGGCCTCCTGATAACGCCGTCCGTGAAACCCGCCCAGGGTCTCCATCCATTCGTGCATGGTGGGATGACGCTCGTTCTTCTCGTAGAAGGTCCGGAACCAGGAAATCAGCATCCAGTGCACGGGCGTCAGTTCGATGCCCTCCTCGGCCGCGATGGCCAGCGCCACGGCCTCGTCCCAGTCTGCGGGGTTGCGCAGATAGCCTTCCTCGTCCACTTCGATTTCACGTGTACCGACGTTCAGCGACATGATGATTCTCCTGCTCGGGTTGGGTTGTTGAACAAGTGCTTTTCTCGATTGGCAGGCGGTCAGACCCGTGGGGTGAGAATCCGCAATGCGGTTCCCACCACGGCACCCGCATCGGGAATCGAGGCCTGCTCCAGCAGGCCGTTGTAGGGAGTGGGCACGTCCAGGCCCGCGACCCGCTCCACCGGGGCATCCAGGGCGCCAAAGGCCGCCTCGTGCAGGCTGGCGGCGATCTCGGCGCCGGCCCCGGCGAAGCGGCAGTCCTCTTCCACCACCAGGGCGTGATGGGTCTTTTCGACCGATTTGACCAGGACCGGCAGATCCAGCGGCCGCAGGCTGCGCAGATCGATGACCTCCGCCTCGATGCCCTCGCCGGCCAGGGTCTCGGCCGCTTCCAGGGCCACACCGACCATCCGGTGCCAGGCGATCAGGGTCAGATCCCGGCCTTCGCGCCGCACCGCCGCGGCATGCAGCGGCAGCGGTTCGGCCTCGGCATCGAAGGGGCCGCTGTCGTTGTAGAGCAGCTCGTGCTCCAGCACGATCACCGGATCATCGCACTCGATGGCCTGGGTCAGTTGCCAGTAGCTGTCCTGGGGCGTGCCCGGCACCACCACCCGCAGGCCCGGCACGTTGAGCAGGGTGTGCTCCAGACGCTGGGAATGCTGGGCGGCAAGCTGCCTGGCCACGCCGCCGGGCATGCGCACCACCAACGGTACCGTGAACTGACCGCCGGACATGTAGCGCAGCTTGGCGGCCATGTTGATGATGGCATCCAGTGCCAGCAGGGCGAAGTTCACGGTCATGATCTCGACGATGGGCCGACCGCCCACCAGCGCCGCGCCCACGCCGAGCCCGGTGAAGCTGTTCTCGGAAATGGGCGTGTCGCGCACGCGCCATTCGCCGTATTTGGCATACAGTCCCTGGGTGACCCGGTAGCTGCCGCCATACAGGCCGACGTCCTCGCCGAGGATGAACACCGCCTCGTCGGCGGCCATGGCCTCGTCGAGGGCCAGGTTCAGGGCCTCCCAGACCTTCAGTTCCCGGGCGCGCACGGTCACCGGCTCGTGACCCAGATTGGCATGGCGGGAACGCATCAGCGGGATCCTCCGTAAAGCCGGAACGGCTCGGCATAGACGTCCTTGCGCACGTCGTCGGGATCCGGGCTCTGTTCGGCGAACTGCACCGCATCGGCCACGGTTTCCTGAACCTGCTTCTCGATGTCGGCAATCTCCGTTTCGCGGATCCAGCCTTCGGCCAGGGCCCGTTCGCGGAAGGTGCGCACCGGATCCCGGGCCATCAGCTCCTGCACCTCCAGGGCCGAGCGATAGGCGCCGCTATCGGCCATGGAATGGCCGCGATAGCGGTAGGTATCGCACTCCAGCAGCATCGGGCCGTTGCCGGCGCGCACGAATGCCAGTGCGTCCCGGGTGGCATCGTACACGGCCGCCACGTCCATGCCGTCGACCCGCTTGCCGGGGATCCCGTAGGGCGTGGTATGGCGCCAGATCTCGGGCACGGCGGTATGACGGTGGATCTCCGTGCCGATCTGGTAATGGTTGTTCTCGCAGATGAACAGCACCGGCAGTTTCCACAACGCGGCCATGTTCAGCGATTCGTGAAAGGTGCCCTGGTTGGCCGCACCGTCGCCAAAGAAGCAGTAGACCACGTCGTTCTGCCCGGTCATGCGCAACCAGTAGCCGACGCCGATGGCCACGGGAAAGGTCTCGCCGACGATGGCATAGCCGCCGAGAAAGCGTTTCTCGCGATCGAACAGGTGCATGGAACCGCCATAGCCACCCGAGCAGCCGGTGGCCTTGCCGAACAGCTCGGCCATCACCGCCCGCGGGGTGATGCCCTTGACCATGGCGTGCACGTGTTCGCGGTAGGTGCTGACCACGTAGTCTCCGGCATCGGCGGCGCGCAGGCTGCCCACGGCCACCGCTTCCTCGCCCGGATACAGATGCAGGAAACCGGCGATGTTGCCCTGCTGGTACTGATCGGCCGCGGCCTGTTCGAACTGGCGGGCCAGCATCATGTCGTAGAGGAATTGCCGGGCGAGTTCCCGTTGCATGGCCTTCTCCCTGTCAGTGGCGCAGCGGCAGATGCAGAACCGGATCGGCACCGGCCCAGCGCAACAGGCGATCCCACTTTTCGGTCTCGTCTGTCGTGGTATGCAGGATGACCACCTGCCGGCCTTCCTCGATGGCCGTTTCGACGCGCTTCACCTCTTCCTCGGGCATGCCGATCCGATGCAGGGCGCTGGCGAGCTGGCTCAGGGCCGCTGCCCCCGCCATGGCCCCGCCGGTCACCACCGCCCCCGCAATGGCCCCGGCCAGGGCCTCGACGATGGGACCGGCGGCCAGCAGGGGACCCAGTCCCGGCAACACGAACATGCCGGTCGCACCGGCCAGCAGGCCCCACAGGGCGCCCCAGAAGGCCCCCTGCTCGCCCCACACCTTCATGCGTTCGCCGGTGTCGTGATAGCTCACGCCCAGGATGTCGTCGCCCGAACCGCCGGCGCGGCCGAGTACCGAGAGCTGATCCATGGGAAAGCCCTCGTCGATCAACCGCTCGACAATGCGTCGGGCCTTCTCCCTGTCGTCGAAGATGCCAACGGTCAGGATTTTCTCGTGTGTCTGGCCCATCGGCCTCCCCCGGATTCTGGTGTCATGGATGACACATGGGTACCGTCTGGCACCAAATCAATGGCCCCAAAGACAAGGGCCGGTCAATGACCGGCCCCTGCTGTTTCGTTCGACGCGTCACTCACGAGACGCTCAGAACGGAATGTCGTCGTCGAAATCGGCGCCGCTGGCGGCCGCCGCCGGCTCCGGCGCCGCGGCCGCTGCCGGGGCATTGCGCTGCGCCGGCTGAGCGTTGTCCTGGTTGAAGTTGGCGCTGCCGCCGCCGCGGCTATCGAGCATCTGCATCTCGTTGGCGACGATCTCGGTGGTGTAGCGATCGTTGCCGTTCTGATCCTGCCACTTGCGGGTCTGCAGCCGACCCTCGATGTAGACCTTCGAGCCCTTCTTCAGGTACTCGCCGGCGATCTCGGCCAGGCGGTTGAAGAACACCACCCGGTGCCATTCGGTCTTCTCCTTCTGCTCGCCGGTGTTCTTGTCCTTCCAGGTTTCGGAGGTGGCCACGGTGATGTTGGTGACCGCGCTGCCGTTGGGCGAATAGCGTACTTCCGGATCCTTGCCCAGATTGCCAACCAGGATGACCTTGTTTACTCCCCTCGATGCCATGTCGTCGTTTCCTCTCGTCTCTCGTTGAATATCGTCGAAGTCTTGTTTGCGTGTCCGGATTCCTCAGGCCGCGTCCGGGATCTGCGGCACGGCGGCAAGGGCCGCCTCGTCCACTTCGCGACCGTCCACCTTCAGATAGGCCACGCCGTCTTCCGGAATCACCGTGGCCTCCACCACACCTTGCACCCGGGAAAGCCGCTCGGCCAGCGCCCGGGCGGCACTCGTGTCCAGCGGACCCACGTTCAGCAGTCGGGTCTGGAGATGGGAGGGCCGGCGCATGGTCATGGCCAGCAGCAGCCAGATCCCGGCAAGACCGGCCGTGACCAGGAACACACCCTCGATGCCGTGGTGCTGCAGCAGCCAGCCGCCGGCGCTGCCCCCGGCGAATACCCCGAGGAACTGGGCGGTGGTATAGACCCCCATGGCCGTGCCCTTGTGGGCCGCGGGCGCCAGCTTGGCCACCAGGGAAGGCAGCATGGCCTCCAGCAGATTGAAGGCGGCAAAGAACAACAATAGCATGATCACCAGACCCGCCAAAGTGCCGGCAAGGCGATCGGCAAAGACCGCCATGCCCAGCTCGGCCAGCATCAGGGTCGCTACCGCACCGATCAGGACGCCCTTCAGGCGCCGCTTCTTCTCGGCCTGGATGATGAACGGCACGATCAGGCCCATGCCCACGACCATCACCGGCAGATAGACCAGCCAGTGGCGCTCCACGCCCAGCCCGGCCTGCACCAGCAGGCCCGGCACCACCACGAAGGTGGCCATCAGGGCCGCATGCAGGACGAAGATGCCAAAATCCACACGCAGAAGCTGGGTATCCCGCAGGGCCTGACCGATCCAGCCGGTTTCCACCTCGGTGTCCCGATGGAAACGGGTCTGCACCGGCGTCGGCACCACCAGGGTCACGATGGCGATCCCGATCAGCGCCAGCCCGGCGATGGTCCAGAACAGCCCCGAGAGCCCCACGTAGTGATGCAGCAGCGGCCCGAACACCATGGCCAGCGCGAAGGACAGGCCGATGCTCATGCCGATGAAGGCCATGATCTTCACCCGGTGTTCCTCACGGGTGAGATCGGCCGTCAGGGCCAGCACCGCGCTGGCGATGGCCCCGGCACCCTGCAGGGCCCGGCCGATGATGACACCGGTCATGGAATCGGACAGGGCCGCCACCACCGATCCCGCGGCGAACACCAGCAGGCCGGCGACGATGACCGGCTTGCGGCCCAGCCGGTCCGACAGACGCCCGAGCGGGATCTGCAGCAGGGCCTGGGCCAGGCCGTAGATGCCAATGGCCAGGCCGGCCAGGGCCGGCGTGTATCCCCGCAGATTGCGTGAATATTCGACAAATACCGGCACGATCAGGAACAACCCCAGCATGCGCGTCCCGAAGATGCCGGCCATGGCGTAGGCAATGCGGCGTTCGCTGCGGGTCAGGGCGGATACACTCATCGGCGGAAAAAAACCGGTCGGACGCAAAGGCGCATATTCTAGCAGAACCCTGGCCGCCGCCACCGGC
>JALVBM010000413.1 GCA_027010665.1 Chromatiales bacterium | reverse complement strand
TGCAGGGCAATGAAGGCCGAGATCCAGCCGGCCTTGGCCAGCACCATCATGCCCAGCCCCAGCGTCAGCCAGGCATAGCCGAGGATCAGCACCCAGACCAGCGGTTCGCGCCACATCAGGCGGTCGTACCAGCCCGCGACCCGGATGGCGTGGACCACGAAGGCCAGCAGGGCCGCCCACAGGGTGATCCCGTCGGGGAGAAAGAGATCGGACAGTGCCACCACCACGATCACGCCCGGCGCCAGATTTTCGATGATCGACCAGCTTCGGGTCTTGAGGCCTTGCACGCCCCGCTCGGCAAAGAAGGGAATCACCCGTCCCCCCATCAGCACGATGATCAGCATCACCAGCCAGACCATGCCATAGATCCCGTACCACGCCGTATCCTGGGTGATGCCCAGCATCTCCAGGTGCACCAGCAGGTTGGCGAGCGTCATCAGTAGCGGCAGAGCGGCGAACACGTAATTGTTGAGCTGCCGGCGTCGGTGCACCCGCACACCCACCACCCAGGCCAGGGCCGGCAACAGGGACAGATCCACCACGGCGATCAGCCAGCCGGGCACTCCCGGTCCGCTCAGGGGCAGCAGGCGGCCGAGCACCCATAGCAGGGCCAGCACGCCCAGCGGCGCCCCGCTGGGTGTGGGCAGGTCGGTCCAGTTGCGCACCGCCGTCAGCAGAAAACCGCAGATCACCGCCACCGTATAGCCAAAGAGCATCTCGTGGGCGTGCCAGAACGTGCCGGCATAGTAGGCCTGCAGGCGGGCCGGGGCGCTCACGTAACCGAGCCAGACGGCCAGCAGGCCCACGGCTCCAAGCCCGGCGAGCAGGAAGAAAGGCCGGAAACCGAGCGCCAGCAGGGCGGTACCGGAAGGATTGGGTCTGCGGGGTTCGTCGATCTGCATGGATACGGCTCCTTGGGTTGCGGCGCGATCCTAATCGAAAACGGCGTTGGCGGCAGATTCTAATTACCGTCTGGCGGCCACCCCATGATCCAGATCCTTGACAAACGCCGAACCTCTACTAAGTTAATAAACGTTCACTTAGTTAGTTCGGTTTGCATGAACACAAGCCATTGTTTTTCCAGTGGACACCCATCGACCAACCAGGAGGAATCCGCTCATGGAAACCATCAGCCAACGACTCGACGCCCGGGGACTCAACTGTCCCCTGCCCATCCTGCGCGCCAAGAAGGCCCTGTCCGGCCTCGCCAGTGGCGAGGTGCTGGAAGTCACCGCCACCGATCCGGGCGCCGTGAAAGACTTCGAGGCCTTTGCCCGGCAGACCGGCAGTGAACTGCTCGCCTCGGATCAGGTGAACGGCGAATTCGTGTTTCTGCTCCGGAAGGGCTGAGCTTGGCCGGACGACGCCTGAAGGCCGCCGAACGGCGGGCCTCCATCCTTGCCGTGGCCCGGGTGCTGTTCGCCGATCAGGGCTACCACGGGGTGTCGGTCGATGACATCGCCCGGCGCCTCGGGGTCAGCCCCGCCGTCCTGTATCGCCATTTCGAATCCAAGGCGGCCCTGTACGAGGCCGTGCTCGAGGAGATGACTGCCCGCCGTCAGAGCTACATCGACGCGGCCCTGGCCGGCCCCGACGATTTCGGCAGCGTCCTGCGACGCATGGCCCAGGTCTTCGCCGCCAACCTGGCCCGGGATCCCGACTACCTGCGCATGGAGATGCAGGCGGCCCTGGAAGGCGGCGAAACCTGGCAGCGCTTCTTTCGCCACCGCTGGAAATCCTTCACCGATTTCATCGAGGAACACCTGCGCGAACGCGCCCGCGAGGGTCACCCCGTCGCGGTCACCCCCGTGGTAGCCAGCACCCTGTTCCAGGGCATGATACGCGAGGCCCTGTATGCCAAATGCGTGCAGGAGGACGAACGCTTCCGGCATCTGGAAGTGCCCGCCCTGGTGGATCAGCTCATCACCCTGTTCCTGCGCGCCATTGGCGAGACCGAAGGCGCGCCGCCGACATCTGCCTGAACCATCCCCGGCCGGATGCCTTCGC
>JALVBM010000412.1 GCA_027010665.1 Chromatiales bacterium | reverse complement strand
TTGACTTCAAGTGCTCTCGGAGCCAGTGTGGGCTTGTTGGTGGCACGGGTGTAGATGTCGTATTCCCGGAATGTCACCTCGTATTTGCCGAGGTGGAAGCTGTCGAGGGTGACCTTGTGAACGTGCTTGTTGTCACGGTGGGGCGTCCAATAGGCAGGACCGCTGTCCTCGGGAAAGGGTTCATGCAAATAATCACCCATCATGAAGCTGCCTCCCTGAACGAAAACCATGTTTTTGAGGGTCTCTGCCACGAGGTCTCGGACTGCGGTTTCCGTTTCGTTTGCTTCGCCCTCTTTCTTGCCGCCGGCATTGCATGCCGTGATTACAAAAAGAACCAGCAGGAGATTACCGATGCGTCTCACTGTTTCGCCGGTGGCTTGAGATAGGGCGCAAGGGCCTTTTCCACCTCGGCATCGTCAGGGATGTGGGCCTGGGGAATGGGAGTGGACTGGTTGATGGCGCAGCGGAAGCCGAGGGTGTAGACCCGCATGTCGGGTTTTGTGGGACGGCGATTATAGACCGTTGAGCCTTCCGGGGATTCTCGATAACTGCCACCGCGGGTGACTTTCTTCGTGCCGGACTCCGGTCCTTTCGGATTTCTCTCTGGCGAATGCTGGTAGTAGTCTTCAGCATACCAATCAAGCACCCATTCATCGACATTTGCGCTCATGTCGTAGATCCCCAAGGGGTTGGGCGGATAGGTGCCAACAGGGTGGCCATAGCGCTCGAAGGGGGGGAAGTTGCGGCCGATGTCAGCCAGGCCGGTATCGGTAGCGAAGCCCACATATCGCCCGCGACTGCGCGCGGCGTACTCCCACTGGGCTTCGGTGGGCAGGTCGAAGGGCAGATCCGTGAGGCGGCCGAGCCAGTGGCAGTAGTCGCGGGCTTCCTGCCAGGAAACTTCGGCCACAGGCTTGTCGGGCTTGCGATACTTCGCGAAACCTTCGGTTCGCCCGATATATTTTTCATCGATCAGGGGTATGTTGTTTGCTTTTGAATAGATGTCGTATTCCCGGAAGGTCACCTCGTACTTGCCGATGTGGAAGCTGTCGAGGGCAACCTTGTGGGCAGGCTTGGAATCCCAATGGCGGGACCAGTAGGCAGGAGATCGGCCCTTTTTAATCGGTACATGAATGTAGTCACCCATCATGAACGAGCCACCCTTGACGAAAACCATGTTTCTCAGAGTCTTTTCTACGAGTTCACGGATAGCCGATTTCGTCTCGTTTGATTCCCCATCTTTTTTGCCG
Organism: Chromatiales bacterium; assembly: GCA_027010665.1. Lineage (GTDB taxonomy): Bacteria > Pseudomonadota > Gammaproteobacteria > UBA6429 > Thiohalophilaceae > JALSSV01. The sequence goes on along the minus strand of JALVBM010000412.1, from coordinate 759 downwards.
CCGGCATTGCAAGCCGAAATTGCCGATAGAATGACGAGAAAAATGCCGATTCGTTTCATCACACTGTTCTGGTGTCGCTTGCGGGGAATGATACAGCCACATGGACAGGTGCCCTGGCAGGCAGTGCGTCGGGCAGCTCCATCAACCTGTTGCGCAGCCGTTGCCAAGTATAATGTTCCTGTCCGTCAAGGATCCCGCGCAGGATGCGCTCGCCTTCGGCGACAGCAATCTTCTCCGCTCCAAAGGTCATGTGCTCCAGGGTCTCCATGTAGTCCCGGCGGCTCTGCAGGGTTTCAAGGATGGTGATGATGGCCTCCTCCTGCTCTTCCTCGAAGGAAAGAATGCTGGTCTGGCAGAGCACTCGCAGCATGTGGCCCTTGGCTTCAGGCGTGGTGAACAGCAGAAGTTCGGGACGGGAATTGATGCGTCTGGCAAGAGATTCGGCGGCCTTTCGCTGGTTTTCTTCCTCGTACAACTCATCGACCAAAGTTTTCCACCAGTTGCTCAGCGAGTTATAACCTTCCACATATTGTTGTGCGATCTTCTTTCCGGTCCAGATCTCGAAGAGCACAAGCTGATAGAGCACTTCGAAGGCAAATTCCTGGATAAACTGCAGCTTGTCGAAATCCTCGTCCTTGAGCCGGTGATAGACGAACATCACCAGCTCGGCAATGTTGTCGGCATGGACGGTAAAGGCCAGGTCGCCGCCGCAGCCGAGACCGAGCACCGCGGCGGCCTTGGCGCGGATGTAGAACTTGC
>JALVBM010000411.1 GCA_027010665.1 Chromatiales bacterium | reverse complement strand
GGTGCCGACGCTGCGCGAATTCTGGCAGCCGTTCAGGGATCTGGTCGCGGACAAGGACAAGAACGTGGACCGCAAGGACGTCACCCGCGAGAAACTGGACGAGAAGTGCCCCAAGTGCGGCGGCCAGTTGTCCATCCGTCTCGGCCGGCGCGGCCGCTTCATCGGCTGCGACAACTATCCCGAGTGCGACTACACGCGCAACCTCGGCGAGGACGCCAACGCCGAGCCGGAAGTGATCGAGGATCGCCCGTGCCCCGAGTGCGGCAAGGATCTGATCGTGCGCCACGGGCGCTACGGCAAGTTCATCGGCTGCTCCGGCTATCCCGATTGCCGGCACATCGAGCCGCTGGAGAAGCCGGAGGACACCGGCGTCGCCTGCCCCGAGTGCCAGGAAGGGCACATGCTCAAGCGCAAGTCGCGCAAGGGCAAGATCTTCTATTCCTGCTCGCGCTATCCCGACTGCCGCTATGCGGTCTGGAACCCGCCGCTGGACGAACCCTGTCCCGAGTGCGGCTGGCCGATGCTGACCCTCAAGACCACCAAGCGAAACGGCACCGAGAAGGTCTGCCCGCGCAAGGAATGCGGCTACAGCGAACAGGTGGTGCCGCCCGAGGAAGTCGTCAACGAATGATCCGTGCGGGCCGCTGTCCTCGTCCGCCCCTCCGCGGCGGACTGCCTCGTCCCCTGCCGGTGCGCAGTCCATGAACCGCGCAGACATCGTTCGGGCCGCGGAGGCCCTGCGCGCCGGCGGCATCGTGGCCTATCCCACCGAAGCGGTCTGGGGGCTGGGTTGTGATCCCCGCAACGAAGGCGCCATCGAAAGGCTGCTGGCATTGAAGGGGCGGCCGGCCGAGAAGGGTCTGATTCTCGTTGCGGCCACTTTTGAGCAATTGCGCCCCTTTCTGCAATCGCTGGACGCCGAACGGGAGGCGGCCATACTCGCCACCTGGCCCGGCCCGGTGACCTGGGTGTGGCCGGCCGGGCCGACGGTCTCTCCCGGATTGCGGGGCAAACATGAAACCCTGGCGGTGCGGGTCAGCGATCATCCGCTGGTGGTCGCCCTGTGCGAGGCCTTCGGCGGTCCCGTGGTTTCCACTTCCGCCAACCGCAGCGGCGAGCCGCCGGCGCGCACGCGCGAGGACGTGCTGGCGCGCTTCGGCGATGCGCTGGACTTCGTCCTCGACGGCGAGACCGGCGGGCGCGAACGGCCCAGCGAGATCCGCGATGCCCGCTCGGGCAAGGTGATCCGTCCAGGCTGAACAGGAGAAGAACATGGTCGAAGAACAGGACATCACGCGGGTCCGCGACTATCTGCTCGAATTGCAGGACCGTATCGTCGGCCAACTGACGGAGACGGACGGCGAGGGGGCATTTCTCGAGGACGACTGGCAGCGGGACGGCACCCGGGGTCTCGGTGGCGGCGGGCGCACCCGGGTGATGGCCGAGGGCGCGGTGTTCGAAAGCGCCGGGATCAACTTCTCGCACGTAACCGGCGATTCGCTGCCGCCGTCGGCCACGGCCCATCGGCCGGAGCTGGCCGGACGCCGGTTCCAGGCCATGGGCGTGTCGCTGGTGATCCATCCCCGCAATCCCCACGTGCCCACCTCCCATGCCAACGTGCGCTTCTTCGTGGCCGAGAAGGACGATGCCGAGCCGGTGTGGTGGTTCGGCGGCGGTTTCGATCTCACGCCCTACTATCCCGTGCACGAGGACGTGCTGCACTGGCACCGCACGGCGAAGGCCGCCTGCGATCCCTTTGGCGAGGACGTCTATCCCCGCTTCAAAAAGTGGTGCGACGAATACTTCTATCTGAAACACCGCGGCGAGACCCGCGGTGTGGGCGGGCTGTTCTTCGACGATCTCAATGCCTGGGGCTTCGAACAGAGTTTCGCCTTCCTGCGTAGCGTCGGCGACCACTATCTGCCGGCCTACGTGCCCATCGTCGAAAAACGCAGGGACACGCCGTACACCGAAGCCCAGCGCGACTTCCAGCTCTACCGCCGCGGCCGCTACGTGGAATTCAACCTGGTCTACGACCGCGGTACCCTGTTCGGCCTGCAAAGCGGCGGCCGCACCGAATCCATCCTCATGTCCCTGCCCCCGCTGGTGCGCTGGCGCTATGGCTGGCAGCCCGAACCGGGCACGCCGGAGGCAGATCTGTACGAAAACTATCTGCGGCCGCGGGACTGGTTGGGAGAGGCCAGTTAAAAACCCAACGCAGAGGCGCGAAGGCGCAGAGGGCGAATTTTGTGGGTAGCTGGTGGCTGGGACAGGCGGTAGGTAAAAAAACGCGGTAATCAATTCCCGGTTATGTAGGAGCGGCGCCCTCGCCGCGATCCATGCAGGGACGAGTGACGAGGGCCGAGGGACGAGGAAAAACGGGTTGATTGGCTTCGACAACCTCGCCACTCGGCCCTCGGCTCTGGCATCCTGCTTCGCTCTACCTCCTGCATCCCTGCAGTCGTCGTCCCTCGGCACTGTTCATCGCGGCGAGGGCGCCGCTCCTACACAAATTAACCAACGCCATTAACAAAACAACCCTTTGCGCCCTCTGCGCCTTCGCGCCTCTGCGTTGGTTTTTTCAATCCGCCTCATCCAGCAACCCTTCCACCACCTCCTTCACCGCCGGCGCGTCCCAGTCGATGGCGCCGAACAGGGCGTAGCGGATGCGGCCCTGGCGGTCGAGCAGGTAGCTGGTGGGGAAGGCGAACACCTGCCAGCGTTTGAGGGCGGCGCCGTCGCGGTCGAGGAGGATGGGGAAGCGCACCCGGACCTTTTCGCGCAGGAAGCGGCGGATGGTGGCTTCGTCCTCGGCCATGTTGACGGCGAGGATGGTGAAGGGGCGGCCCGCGAAGGCATCGGCGAGGCGTTGCATGGACGGCATTTCATGCACGCAGGGCGGGCACCAGCTGGCCCAGAAGTTGATCAGCACCACCTGGCCGCGGTAGTCGGCCAGGCGGTGGATGCGGCCCTGGAGATCGGGCAGGTTCAGGGCGGGGGGTGTCGGATCGCCCGCGTAGGGGCGCAGGCGGCGTTCCTTCTTGCCCTCGGGCAGCTTCGGCGGTTCGGCGTCGAGCGGCAGGACCGGACGCGGACGCGCCGGCAGGCGCGCCAGCAGGCGGGCGGCGCGGGCGATCCACAGGGGCAGTCGTTCGGCGGCCTGCTGTTCGGCGGGGGTCGCGTCGGGGCGGAAGTGAAAGCGATCCCGCAGGCCCGGGAGGATCTGCACGTACACCTCGCTGCCGGCGGCCTCGAGCACGGGCAGGATCCGGGGCAGTTTCCAGTACCAGGGCGAGTTCTTCGGTTGCAGGATGAACAGCGGCAGGTTGGTGCGCCGCACCACCGGCAGGATCTCGGCTGCCTCGCCCGGATCGGGCGTGGACACGAAGAACTGGGGGCTGAGCAGAATCGCCCCGGCGAGACTGCGGTTGTCAGGATGACGAAGCTGGTAGGCATGGGCGCCACGCAACAGCGGCAGGATGCCGCGCCCGGTGCCGAGCAGGATCAGCCGGCGCCCGTCATCGGCGGCCGCGCCGAGCAGCGCCGCCACGTCCTCGCCGGGAATGCGCGCCAGGCTGCTGGCAACGCTGGGCAGGAAGTAGCTGGCGAACACGTCCACCAGCCACACTTCGATGCCCCGTTGCGCCAGCGCCCCGGCGATGCGCCGCTGGGGTTCGCCAAAGCCGGTCTCCGGCGGGAACCACAGCACGCGCATCCGGCCGCCGGCCGGGAAGACCTCGGTCTCGAAAGCCGCGTCGCCGGCTTCGATGGTCCGGCTCTCGCCGGCCCAGACCAGCGTCGGCAGCAGCAGCCACATCAGGCACAGCAGTCGTTTCATTGATCCGGATCGTCCCGCTGGATGGAGCGGCCATTATAGGCCTGTTAGGATGCCGGCATGACCCTGACCGAACTGCGCTACATCGTCGCCGTGGCCCGTGAGCATCACTTCGGCAAGGCGGCCTCGGCCTGCCATGTGAGCCAGCCGACCCTGTCCATCGCCATCAAGAAGCTGGAGGCGGAACTGGGCGTCACGCTGTTCGAGCGTCGCAAGAGCGAGGTCACGGTGACGCCGGTGGGCGAACAGATCGTCGCCCAGGCCCAGCGGGTGCTGGAAGAGGTGGAACAGATCCGGCAACTGGCCTCGGCCGGCAAGGATCAGCTCAACGCGCCGCTGCGCCTCGGCGCCATCTACACCATCGGCCCCTATCTGCTGCCGGGCCTGATCCCGATCCTGCACGAGCAGGCGCCGCACATGCCGCTGGTGATCGAGGAGAACTACACCGCCCGCCTGGCGGAGAAACTGCGCCACGGCGAACTCGATGCCATTCTCATCGCCCTGCCCTTCGACGAGCCCGGCATTCTCACCCTGCCACTGTACCGCGAGCCCTTCGTGATTCTGATCCCGGACGCCCATCCCTGGCGCGACCGCGAAGCCATCGCGGCGGACGACCTCGGCAGCGAGACGGTGCTGATGCTCGGTGCCGGACACTGCTTCCGGGATCAGGTGCTGGAAGCCTGTCCGGCCTGTGGGCAGTCGGTCGAAGGTGGCCTGGGCCGGGCCCTGGAGGGCAGTTCCCTGGAGACCATCCGCTACATGGTGGCCTCGGGCATGGGCGTGACGGTGCTGCCCTGCACCGCCGCCGGCGCCGAACAGTATGCGCAGCGACTGGTGCGCATCAAGCGCTTCGCCGGCACCCCGCCCGCGCGCACCGTGGCCCTGGCCTGGCGGGCGACCTTTCCGCGGCCGCGGGCCATCGAGGCCCTGCGCCAGGCCATCGGCCGGGTGCGCATGAGCTGCGTGGAATGGATCCGGGAGGGGCCGTCCGGCCAGGGCCGGCGATCGGGGAACGGAAGATCATGACGGATGCGCGGATCGTCGCCACCCGGGCGCTAGCCGGGGTGGTGTTGTTCGGGGCGGCCCTGCTGCGCACCATCGAGGCGGTGGTGAAGGGGAGCACGGCCTTTCGCGCGATCCCGCCGGAAATTCGCGAGGAGGTGCGCAAGACCCGCGTGGCAGGCTATTCGCTGGCCACGCGCACCCGGTTGCGCCCGGCCTGCTTGGCAGCATACAGGGCCCGATCGGCCTGTTCGCCGATCTGGTAGTCGGTGTCGTAGTCGGGGAAGCTGGCGATGCCGGCGCTGAAGCTGGCGTGAAAGACGCTGCCATCCTGGCCCGGCAGTTCCCGTCCGTGAAACGATTCGCGCAGGGCGTCGATCACCATCCGCGCATCGTTGCTGCCGGTATCGGGCAGAATCACCGCGAATTCCTCGCCGCCATAGCGGCCGACGATGTCGGTGGCCCGCAGCCGCTGGCGCAGGGTGCGGGCCAGCAGCTTGATCACCTCGTCGCCGACGCCGTGGCCATGAGTGTCGTTGACCCGCTTGAAGTGATCGATGTCGAGCATGGCGAAGCTCAGGGGCGTGCCGTTGCGGCGGGCGCGGGCCAGCTCCCGCTGCAGCATCTCCTTGGTGCTGGCGTGGTTGTAGAGCCCGGTCAGGCTGTCGCGCACCATGAAGGAGCGCAGCAGGCGATGGCGGGCGGCGCGGCTTTGCACCGCCGAGACCAGATGGGCGCCGCTGATGGGCTTGACCAGGAAGTCGTCGCCGCCGAGGCGAATCGCGGCCAGTTGCTCGCCGATGTCCCGCTCCGAAGAGAGGAACACGATGGGCGTGCTCACATGGGCGTCGAGCTGGCGGATCACCGCGGCCAGTTCGGTGCCGTGACACTCGGGCATGTGCAGATCCAGCAGCACCAGTTCCGGGTTGAACTCGTGCAACTGATCCAGGGCCGCCAGCGGCCGGTTGACCACCCGCGTGTGCATGCCGGCCTGCTGCAGGGTGCCGGCATAGAGTTCGGCGGTGTCGGCGTCGTCGTCGATGATCAGGATGCGATAGGGATCCTGTTCGCGGATGCGCACCAGCTTGTCGAGGGTGTCGATGAAGACGTGCGGATCCGGCGGCCGGATGAAGAAGGCCGCCGCGCCGGCGCGCACGGCATGCAGGCGGTTTTCCATGTCGCCGGTGCCGGCGATCACCAGCAGCGGCACCTCGCTGCCCGCATGCTGTCGTTGCAGACACTGGCGGTGACGGCCCGCCGCGTCGCAGTCGTCGGCATCGACCACCATGGCGCAGGGTATGTTTGTCTCGCTGGCCGCGAACATGGCCTCGGGCGTGGCAAAGCTGTGGGGTTCGTAACCGTACAGGGCGAGCTGCTTCTCGAGGCTGCCGCGCAGGGCGCCGTCGTTCACCAGCAGGTGGACCCGGCGACTGGTGACCGCGGTGGCGGTCTGCGCGTCGGGTGCCGGGGTTGCAGCCGAGGTCCGGGCCGCATCGGCGAGGGCGGCCAGCAGATCGTCGATTGTCGGGCGCAGGGGGGCATGGGCCCAGGTGGCGGGATCGGCCTGCCGCAGCGTCTCTTCGGCCAGGTGGGCCAGGCGCGAGATCTCGGGGAAGCCGAAACTGGTGCCGGAGCCGGCCAGGGTGTGGAACTCGCGCACCAGGTTCTGGGCCAGATCGGTCTCGTCCGGGTGGTCGCACAGGGATTGCCACTTGGCGGCCAGGGTTTCGATCTTGGACGGCAGGTGCCGGGCATACTGTGCCCGCAGGACGCGCAGCTTGTTTTCGACGTCGGCGCTCATGGGAAAGGGCGGGATCCGGGCCACTGCGTTTCGGGCGATACCGGCAATCATGCCACGCAGGTGCATCCTTGCCTACCATGACCCTCTGCTAGAATGGCGCCATGGACGTCTCCCGCATTCTCGATCCCCTCAACGACGCCCAGCGCGAAGCGGTCTGCGCGCCGCCCGGCAACGTGCTGGTGCTGGCCGGGGCCGGCTCCGGCAAGACCCGGGTGCTGGTGCACCGCATCGCCTGGCTGCAGGCGGCCGAGGGCGTCTCGCCCCACGGCATCCTGGCGGTGACCTTCACCAACAAGGCCGCCGGCGAGATGCGCGGGCGCATCGAGGAACTGCTGGAAGTGCCGGCGGCCGGCCTGTGGGTCGGCACCTTCCACGGCATCGCCCACCGCCTGCTGCGCGCCCACTGGCAGGCAGCGGATCTGCCCCAGGGCTTCCAGATCATGGACAGCGACGACCAGCAGCGCGCCGTGCGCCGGGTGATCCGCGAACTGGGGCTGGACGAGAACCAGTGGGCGCCCCGCGAGGCCCAGTGGTACATCAACGCCCGCAAGGACGAAGGCAAGCGGCCCGACCATCTCGACGCCATGGGCAGCCGCTACGACGAGCACATGATCGCCATCTACCGCGCCTACGAGGAGCACTGCCGGCGCAACGGCGTGGTGGACTTCGCCGAACTGCTGCTGCGCGCCCACGAACTGTGGCTCCGGCATCCGGACATCCTGCGCCACTACCAGCAGCGCTTCCGCCACATCCTGGTGGACGAGTTCCAGGACACCAACACCATCCAGTACGCCTGGCTGCGCCTGCTGGCCGGCCTCGGCGGCCACGTGTTCGCGGTGGGCGACGACGATCAGTCCATCTACGGCTGGCGCGGCGCGCGGGTGGAGAACATCCACCAGTTCAGCCGCGACTTCGCCAACGTCAGCATCTTCCGTCTGGAGCAGAACTACCGCTCCACCGGGACCATTCTGGCCGCGGCCAACGCCCTCATCGCCCACAACAGCGAGCGCCTGGGCAAGACCCTGTGGACCGCCGACAGCGAGGGCGAGCCGATCCGCCTGTACGGCGCCTTCAACGAACTGGACGAGGCCAACTTCGTGGTCGAGCAGATCCAGGCCTGGATCGACGGCGGCGGCGCGCGCAGCGAATGCGCCATCCTCTACCGCTCCAACGCCCAGTCGCGGGTGCTGGAAGAGGCGCTGCTGCGCCACGCCATTCCCTACCGGGTGTACGGTGGCCTGCGCTTCTTCGAGCGCCAGGAGATCAAGGACGCCCTGGCCTGGCTGCGCCTGATCGCCAACCGCCACGACGACGCCTCCCTGGAGCGCATCCACAACGTGCCCACCCGCGGCATCGGCAGCCGCACCATGGACGCGGTGCGCGAGGAAGCACGCAGCGCCAACACCTCCCTGTGGACCGCCATGCATCGCGTGGTGGACGAGAAGCTGCTGCCCTCACGGGCCGTCTCGGCGCTGGCGAGCTTCCTGGAACTGCTGGAATCGCTGGC
>JALVBM010000410.1 GCA_027010665.1 Chromatiales bacterium | reverse complement strand
CCCCTCTGACCAATGCTGTAGTGAAGCCCCAGGGCCAATGGGTTAACCTCACCCATTCGGAAAAACCCGAAAACCGCACGGCGGGAACGCCGGCAAGTCCATCTTCCGGGTGCGTGCGCTTCACCACCCCTTCATGTGGGACAGGGACATGTGTGGCCTGGCGGGCTTCTGCCCGGTAAACAATCCGCAAGCCGACGCCGAGCTTTTGCGCCGCATGGTGGCACGGCTGGAACATCGCGGCCCGGACGAGGCCGGTTTCCACGTGGACGACCACGTGGCGCTGGGTCATGCCCGCCTGTCCATCATCGACGTCGGCGGCGGCCGCCAGCCCATCGCCAACGAAAACGGCCGCATCCGCGTGGTCTTCAATGGCGAAATCTTCAACTACGTGGAGCTGCGCGAGGAACTGCGCGCTGCCGGCCACGTGTTCGCCACCGCATCCGACACCGAGGTCATCGTCCATGCCTACGAGCAGTGGGGCGACGACTTCCCGAACCGCCTGAACGGCCAGTTCGCCATTGCCCTGTGGGACGACGAGCGCCAGCGACTGTTGCTGGTGCGCGACCGGCCCGGCATCCATCCGCTGTTCTACACCGAGCGCGACGGGCGCCTGATGTTCGCCTCCGAGGTCAAGGGCCTGTTGCCGGCTTTTGACTGCGCGCCGGCACTGGACGTGACCGCGCTCGATCAGATCATGACCTTCTGGGCCCCCGTGGGCGATCGCACCGTGTTCGAGGGGGTGAGATCCCTGCCGCCCGGTGAGATGCTGATCCGGGAAAACGGCCGGATCGAACGCCGTACCTGGTGGCAGTGGGACTTCGCCGAACCGGGCGACTATCTGACCGGCAGCGAGGCCGATCTGGCCGCCGAGCTGCGCCATCGCCTGACCGAAGCCACCCGCATCCGCCTGCGCGCCGACGTGCCGGTGGGCGCCTATCTCTCGGGTGGTCTCGACTCTTCCGTGCTCACCGCCCTGATGCACGGCCTCGGCGCCGATCTGCGCACCTTCTCCATCGGCTTCGAGGAAAAGCAATTCGACGAGGGCGACTACCAGCGCATGATGATCGACCACCTCGGGGCCTGCCACAGTTTCCTGCACACCGACAACGCCGACGTGGGCGAGGCCTTCCCCCGCGCCATCTGGCACGGCGAGCAGCCGGTGGTGAGGACCGCGCCGGTGCCGATGATGCTGCTCTCCGGTCTGGTGCGCGAGAACGGCTACAAGGTGGTGCTCACCGGCGAAGGCTCCGACGAAGTGCTCGGCGGCTACGACATCTTCAAGGAAGGCAAGATCCGCCGGTTCTGGGCCCGCCAGCCCGACTCCGTCTGGCGGCCGCTGCTGCTCAAGCGCCTGTATCCCTACCTGGATCTGTCCCGCGGCCAGGCCTATCTGAAGGCCTTCTTCGGCGCCGGCCTGGAGCAGGCCGACAAGCCCTGGTTCGCCCACATTCCGCGCATGACCACGACCGCCCATGCCAAGAACTTCCTGGCCGAAGGCGTGCGCACAAAACTGGCCGAACAGGCCGTCGAGGCGCTGGTCCACACCCTGCCCGCGGCCATCGGCCGCTGGGATCCCTTCAACCGCGCCCAGTATGTGGAAGCGCGCACCCTGATGGCCGGCTACCTGCTCTCCTCGCAGGGCGATCGCATGCTCATGGCCAACTCGGTCGAGGGCCGCTTCCCGTTCCTCGATCACGAGGTCATCGAATTCGCCAACCGCCTGCCGCCGAAACTGAAGATGAAGGTTCTCAACGAGAAATACCTGCTCAAGCAGGCCATGCGCGATGCCTTGCCGGCGCCCATCGTGGATCGCTACAAGCAGCCCTACCGCGCCCCCGATATCCCGGCCTTCTTTGGCGAGCGCACGCCCGACTACGTCGAGGCCATGTTCGACGAGACGACCCTGCGCGACTACGGCTATTTCGACCCGGCCCGCGCCCGCCGCCTGTTCGAAAAGGCCCGCCGCGGCCGCGCCACCGGCTACAAGGACAACATGGCCTTCGTGGCCATGCTCTCCACCCAGCTCTGGCATCATCATTT
>JALVBM010000409.1 GCA_027010665.1 Chromatiales bacterium | reverse complement strand
TTTTTTGTGGGTCAATCGAGCACTCAGTAGAAGCGCTTGGAACCCTTTTCCTCGTGCGCCAGGGCGTTGACCTTGTCGGCCAGCTCGGCGTAACGCTCACGGTAACCGTGCAGCGGGTGGCCTTCCTTCGGTACGTAGTACTCTTCGGCGGTCACGCCATGCTCGTGTTCATATTCCATGAACTTCTTCTGCATCTCGAGCATTTCCTGAATCAGTTTTGCTTTTTCGCTCATTTTCAGCCCCTGATATATATAAAGGTATGTGAGAAATCCGGGTGGATTGGCGATCCGTGGCGGCAAATCTAGCAGCCTGGTCCGGCAGCCGCCATATCCACTTTGGTCTATAAGGCTATCCCCGGATCAGTAGCCACCCTTGCGGCGGCTCTCCGGCAGACCGGCGATCTTGCCACCCTGCTTGGAAGGCATCAGCGGGAACAGGGCGAAGGTGTCCTTCTGCGCTACCTTGGTGCCCCACTTCTTGCTCATGGCCTTGAGAATGGTGCGCTCGTTCGGCTGGTTCTGGTTGTTGTTGAAATACTCGTCGCGCAGGTAGTTGATGATGTCCCAGTGGCGCTCGGTCAGCTCGCCAATACCCTCCTGTTCGGCCAGGTACCGGGCCAGTTCCTCGCTCCAGTCGTTGGTATCGACCAGGTAGCCGTTGGGAGTGGTCTCGATGGTCTTGCCGTTGAATTCAAAAGACATGACTTTTTCCTCTTGGACAATCGGGGCCGGGGCCCCGGAGACGAAAGGTCGGTGAAATTCGAACGCGCGCAATTAAACCCGATCTGCGCGCACAGGCAATATCCCTGCTGGGAGAGGCGAATCAGTCGGGCCGGACCGGCTTGATGTCCTTCTGCGGCAGGAACAGGCCACAGCCGTACTGGCGGCCCGGGCCGATGCCCTTCTCCTGCAGGCGCACCGACTCCTCCCGATCCAGCTCGGCGAGCATCAGGGAACGGGTGTGCAGCATGCCGTCGGGCACCGCGATCTGCCCTTCCTTGCCGCACATCATCTTGCGGATCCGGATGCCCATGGCCCGCAACTGTTCGGCCACCTGCTCGAGAAATTCGGTTTCGCTCTGGCCCGGATCGGTGACGACGCCCTTGGCGAACAGGGTGGGCAGATCGCTGAGCTTGCGGGTGGTGAAGCGGCCGACCGTCAGTGGATGTCCGTCGATGTCCAGGGTCTGCCCCACCAGTGCCGCCACGTCGTCCAGGCGGTGTTTGGGCAGGCGCAGGGTCAGGCGCTGGCGGCGGGACAGATACAGCACCTCGGTATCGGGGCGCTCCCAGCCATTCCCGGATTCGGCCCCCAGCAGGGGGTGAATCCCGGCCTCCGGCTCGTCAGCCAGCCAGGGCAGCGCCGCCTGCAGGGCCTCGGCCAGAGCGTGGGCGTGCTCCTGCGGGATGGACTTGCACTCGATGCGGAAGATCACGTCCTGCACCCGATCGGGCACCTGGTATTCGATCTTCTCGTCGCGGTCTTCGTTCCAGAACATGACAATCTCCGGTTCAGCGCGCGGAGGTGAAGCGGGCCTCGAGCCGCTCCTCCCAGTCGTCGGGGGTGTCGGGAAACGGCGGCCGCACGTCCATGCGGAAGAACATCTCCCCTTCGCGGGCCTTGGCGGCCACGGCCTGGCACAGATCCTCGAAGTTCTCCAGATCGTGACGTTGCAGCAACAGTTCACTCAGATACAACATGTCTTGGCCTCCCGGCTCAGGTTTCGGCAATTCGGTCGTAATAGCGGGCCCGGTACAGCAGCCGGCCCTCCCCGTCGCCGTCGGTGAACGCGGTCCGGGCGTGGAGGACATTGTTGCTCACCACGCCCTGCCCCGCTTCGAGCCGATGGCGCAGGATCCAGGGGGAATCCCCGTGCAGCAGCTCCCGCAGGGCGGCCTGGGCGGCACGGGTCGCCGCATCCTCCCGCCAGGCAATGCTGCGCGTGCGATCGGTGTAGCGCATGTGCAGGCTGCCATCGGCGTCCAGCGAGAAGACCGGCCCACGCAGCTCGCCCCGGATCTCGACCCCGTTTTCGACATTCGGCGGAATGACCATGGCTTCGGGATGC
>JALVBM010000408.1 GCA_027010665.1 Chromatiales bacterium | reverse complement strand
CTGGCGCTGAGGATGCTCAGGGTGCGCGCCAGGCGCGCGGTGTTCATGCCCCGCACCAGGCGCCCGGCCAGCGGCAGGCGCAGCATGAGCCGGTCCATGCGGTACTTGAATTCGGGCCGCTTCAGCAATCGCGCGAAAATCAGCAGCGCCACGACCGTTCCCGTCGCGATGTAAGGGGAGGCCGTGCGCAGGAAGTCGGAGGTGGCGATCAGCGCCCGGGTGAGCCAGGGCAGTTGCTGGCCGGTATTCTCGAACACCTTGACCACTTCCGGCACCACGAAGGCCAGCAGGGCGCTGACCACGGCCACCGCCATCAGCGTGAGGATCACCGGGTAGAGCAGGGCGAGCTGCACCTTCTGGCGCATCATCTGCCGGGATTCGGTGTATTCCGCCAGCCGTTCCAGCACCAGGTCCAGATGGCCCGACTGCTCGCCGGCCCGGACCGTGGCCACGTAGAGATCGTCGAACACGTTGGGGAACTGGGCCAGGGCGTCGGCCAGGGAATGCCCCTCGAGGATCTGGGCCCGCACCGCCAGCACCAGGCTCTTGAGACGAGGCTTGTCGGTCTGGCGGGCCACGGTGGCCAGCGCGTCGGCCAGGGGCGTGGCCGAGCGGGTGAGGGTGGCGAGCTGCCGGGTCATGATGGCCAGCGCGGTGACGCTGACGCCGCCGCCGATCCGCCGCGGACCGGCTTCCTTGTCCCGGGCCTTCTCCTTGCGGGCGATCTCCTCCACCCGCAGCGGCACGAGGTTCTGCTCGCGCAACTGGGCCCGGATCTGGCGCGCGCTGTCGCCCTCGAGAATGCCTTTCTTCTCGGCACCGCGCGGGTCCAGGGCGGAGTATTCGTAGGCGCCCATCAGCGCTCCTGGGTGACGCGCAGCACTTCCTCGACGCTGGTCTCGCCGGCCAGGATGCGCCGCACCCCGTCCTGGAAGAGATCGGGCCGGGTCTTGCGCACGTGGGCTTCCATGGCCTGCTCGCCGGCGCCGTCGTGGATCATCTCCCGCAGGGTGTTGTCCACGTTCACCAGATCATAGATCCCGGTGCGGCCGCGATAACCCTGCTGGTTGCAGGCGGGACAGCCCTTCGCACGGTAGAGGGTGGGGGCCGCATCCGCGGACAGGCCGAGCTTGGCCAGCTCTGCCGATCCCGGCGCATAGGGCTCGCGACACTCACGGCACAGGGTGCGCACCAGACGCTGGGCGAGGATGCCCTCGAGGCTGGAAGAGAGCAGGAACGGCTCCACGCCCATGTCGCGCAGGCGGGTGATGGCGCCGATGGCGGTGTTGGTGTGCAGGGTGGAGAACACCATGTGGCCGGTGAGACTGGCCTGCACGGCGATGGTCACCGTCTCCAGATCCCGGATCTCGCCCACCATCACCACGTCCGGATCCTGGCGCAGGATGGCGCGCAGGCCGCGGGCGAAGGTGAGATCCACCTTGGGATTGACCTGGGTCTGGCCGATGCCGTCCAGATAGTATTCGATGGGCTCCTCCACGGTCATGATGTTGCGATCGCGGGTGTTGAGCCGGCTGAGAATGGCGTAGAGCGTGGTGGTCTTGCCGGAGCCGGTGGGGCCGGTGACCAGCACGATGCCGTGGGGACGGTGGATGATGTGATCCAGCAGTTCCAGTGTCTCGCCATCCATGCCCAGATGTTCGAGATCCAGGCGGCCGGCCTGCTTGTCGAGGATCCGCATCACCACCCGTTCGCCCTGGCCGGAGGGCAGGGTGGAGACGCGCACGTCCACCGCGCGGCCGGCGATGCGCAGCGAGATGCGCCCGTCCTGCGGCACCCGCTTCTCGGCGATGTCGAGCCGCGCCATGACCTTGATGCGCGAGACGATGAGCGGCGCCAGGGCGCGGTTGGGCTGCAGCACCTCGCGCAGCACGCCGTCCACACGGAAGCGCACCACCAGGCGCGACTCGAAGGGTTCGATGTGAATGTCCGAGGCATTCTCGCGGATCGCCTGGGTGAGCAGGGCGTTGATCAGGCGGATGATGGGCGCATCGTCCTCGTTCTCGATCAGATCCTCCGGCTCGGCCAGGGCTTCGGCCACGCTGTCGAGAT
>JALVBM010000407.1 GCA_027010665.1 Chromatiales bacterium | reverse complement strand
CCCACCAAGGGGCGCATCGACTTCGAGGTGGGTTTCCGTCCGGGGAGCCGCTTTGCCTGCCCCGCCTGTGGGGCAGAGAGTCAGCCGGTGCACGACACCCTGCCGCGCAGCTGGCGCCATCTGAACTTCTTCCAGTATCAGGCCTATATCCATGCCCGCGTGCCGCGGGTGCGCTGCCGGGCCTGCGGCAAGACCCGGCAGGTGCCGGTGCCCTGGGCCCGGCCCGACAGCGGCTTCACCCAGCTCATGGAGGCCCTGATCGTGACCCTGTGCCAGGCCATGCCGGTGCGCCAGGTGGCCGCCCTGCTGCAGGTGGGTGACATGCGCATCTGGCGGATCCTGGATCACTACGTGGCGGCGGCCCGGGCGCGGGAGGACTTCTCCCGGGTGCGCGCCGTGGGGGTGGACGAGACCGCGGCCCGGCGCGGTCAGGACTACATCAGCCTGTTCTGCGATCTGGAAGGCCCCCGGGTCCTGTTCGGCACCGAGGGCCGCAAGGCGGCGGTGTTCGAGCGCTTCGTCGATGACCTGGAGGCCCATGGCGGCTGCGGGGAGAACATCAAGGACCTGTGCATGGACATGTCGGCCAGCTTCCGCGCCGGCGCCCAGGCCCAGCTGCCCTGGGCGGCGATCACCTTCGACGAGTTCCATGTCATCGCCCTGGTCAACGAGGCGGTCGATGCCGTGCGTCGGGCCGAGGTCAGGGAACGCCCCGAGCTCAAGCGCTCGCGCTATCTCTGGCTCAAGGACAAGCAGGCCTGGAACCCGTCGCAGATCCGGCAGTTCCACGACCTCTCGCGCCGGGGCCTGAAGACCCACCGCGCCTATCGCATCAAGGAGGCCCTGCGGGAGATCTTCGCCACCGCCACCAACCCCGCGGAGGCCGAGGTCCTGCTCGACAGATGGTACAGCTGGGCGCGCCGTTGCCGCCTGGAGCCCATCAAGGCGGTGGCCGCCACCCTCAAGCGCCACTGGCAGGGGATCCTCAATGCCTTCGACTCGCGCCTGAGCAACGGCCCGGTGGAGGCGATCAATGCCCTCATCCAAGCCGCCAAGGCCCGCGCCCGGGGCTATCGCAGCCCGCAGCGCCTGATCACCATGGCCTACCTGATCGCAGGGGATCTCAAGCACCTGCCAGCCTCTCCGTATGCAACGGCGACGGCACCTCAGGGGCGGCCATGAGGGCGCGCCAACCCCAGTGGGTTACCCACAGGATTCGTAAAAGACCCCGGATGGGCCGCAGCGGATGATCCTGCGGCACCCGCTGCTCCGGGCTCACCGTGCTGAACAGGTGGTCTTGCTGTATGTCCAGACCGCGCACCGTCTCTATCTCCGTGTCGATAGGCTCAGGTTGAGCTTGCCGAATTCTGGGGGTTTTTCAACAGCCTTGTATACGCCAAACAGCGCAGTTTAAGCCCCAGTCAGGCAAGCCCAAGTTACGGATTCACTACTATATACGTCACAGCATCTGTAGTCGGCTCTTTTGTTACAATAATGTTAAAAACAGGAATAGGGGATTGATTACCAGAGGAACCACGTTCAGGGCCAACACCCAATGACCTTGTAGCAAGCACTCCATCTCTAGCTGATGCAACTTGCAATGTTGCAGTTCTACCAGACGCACCCCTATAGTTATTTATCCCAATGCGATAAATGCCAGACTCAAGAATCCTTGAATCGCACGACGCGTAATAGTGCTCAGGGCCATTAGCAACTACATTATCTACGTCAAGGTAGCCCACCACCCCTTGATCTACCTCGTAATACACATGTGACCCATTTGGCTCGAAGACATGAAGATCAACATCACCTAATCCGTCCCATGTTAGCGTAACAGTGAATGAACCATTACTTCCTGTAGTTGGTGGATTGCTAAGTTTCTGAATTGCTGCATTAAGCAAGCTTGACACTTTATCACGACCAGGTCGAGAGCTATCAAGATACTAATACTTGCATAAGTAAAGCGACTGCTATAGAATTAACAGGCTGTTGAAAAACCCCCAGGATTTGGCAAGCTCGCCCTGAGCCTATCGACACGGAGATGTAGACGGTGCGCGGCCTGGACATACAGCAAGAC
>JALVBM010000406.1 GCA_027010665.1 Chromatiales bacterium | reverse complement strand
TGGCGTTCGAAGAAGTCGGGGTTGTCGCGCAGATAGCGGGCAATGTCCCGTTCGCGATCGTCCGCTGCGAGAGGTTCCTGCTTCACGGTCATAGGGTCATCCTGCCTTCGAAGACGCTCACCGCCGGCCCGGTCATCATCACCGGCTGGCCCTCGCCGGCCCAGGCGATGTGCAGTTCGCCGCCGGGCAGGCGCACCGTCACCTTATCATCCAACCACCCCCGCTGGCGACCCGCGACCACGGCCGCGCAGGCGCCGGTGCCGCAGGCCAGGGTCTCGCCGCTGCCCCGCTCCCACACCCGCAGGCGTACGAGGGTGCGATCCACCACCTGCATGAAGCCGATGTTGGCGCGGTTGGGGAAGCGGGGATGATGCTCGAGCTTCGGCCCCAGTTCGCTCACCGGCGCGCTTTCCACGTCGTCCACCCGCAGCACCGCATGGGGATTGCCCATGGACAGCACGCTGGCCTCCACCGTCTGGCCGTCCACCGCCAGGGAATAGACGTCCGCCCGTTCATCGGCCACGAAGGGAATCGCCTCCGGCTCGAAGCGCGGCGCACCCATGTCCACCGTCACCTGCCCGTCCGGCTCCACCTTCAGCTCGATGGGCCCGCCGGCAGTGGCCACCCGGATCACATCCTTGTCGGTCAGCCCCTTCTCGCGCACGAACACCGCGAAACACCGCGCCCCGTTGCCGCACTGCTCCACCTCGCCCCCGTCGGCATTGAAGATCCGATAGGTAAAGTCGAGATCGACCGACGGCGGCGGCTCCACCAGCAGCAACTGATCGCAGCCCACCCCGAAATGCCGATCGGCGATGAAGCGGATCTGCTCCGGCGTCAGATCCACCGGCTCGCGCGTCGCATCGATCACGACAAAGTCGTTGCCAAGGCCATGCATCTTGGTGAAGATCAGTTCCATCAACGTAGTGTATCAGAGGCCAACATGTAGGAGCGGCGCCCTCGCCGCGATAACCATGAGCGGGGAAAATCCCTTTCAACTCTTGCAAACCCATCAAACCCGCCCATACACGATCAAATGCCTGTCACCAATCGCCTCCACTGCAAAACCCAGCCCGGCCTTGCGCAACTGTTCTTCCACCTCCTCCGGCGTAAACGCCGCATGCAGCGAATGACGAAAGTCCCGCTGCAGAACCGCCGGCTCCCCGGCGGCATATTCCTTCACCAGATCCTCGACCGCCTCGGGCGATGACGGCCGGCGCAGATCCATGACGAACACCGGCGCACCGGGCCGGGCAAAACGTCGCACGGCCGACCACAACACCTGCGGCTCATGCAGATGATGCAGCAGGCTGTTGCTGATGACGGCATCGAAGGGCGCCCCGGGCAATTCCTCGACCGGCAGACGGGCGGCATGCAGACGAATGCGTTCGATCATCCCGGCCGCCCCGATCAGCCGTTCGCCCTCGGCCAGCATCGCCGCTGCCCCGTCCACGCCGAGGATCCGGCAACGCGGATGCGCCCGGGCAAAACGGATGGCAATATCGGCCGGCCCGCAACCGAGATCCAGCACCTCGCCCGCGATCGCCAGCCCGGGAAACCGTTCCCCGAACAGCGAAACGAACCGCTCATGCGGCTCGGCAAAATCCGCCCGTGCATAGGCAGCCGCCTGGGCGGGGTCGTTCATGAGTTCGGGTTCGGGTGTGCGTTTCATGGTGAGGTGGCCGATGGAAAATCCAACGCAAAGGCGCGAAGGCGCAGAGGACGCGAAGAATTTGGTATTTGATTGTAGGAGCGGCGCCCTCGCCGCGATAGGCGATAGGCGATAGGCGGTAGCGGGTGGCTGGTGACGGGTTGCGGGTAAAAACCTGAACAGGCGCATTTCCCAGCCTCCAGCCACCCGTCCCCAGCTTCTGCCGCATCGCGGCGAGGGCGCCGCTCCTACAGTTAGTCGATCAGGAACTCGCCTGCGTACAACGATTCGAGGGTCTCCCGCTGGCGGACGACGTGGGTGCGGTCGCCGTCGACCATGACTTCGGCGGCGCGGGGGCGGGAGTTGTAGTTGGAGCTCATGGTGAAGCCGTAGGCGCCGGCGGAGCGGACGGCGAGGAGATCGGCCG
>JALVBM010000405.1 GCA_027010665.1 Chromatiales bacterium | reverse complement strand
CCTCACCCGACGATCAGCTTCACCCCCACCAGCACCGTCACGATCTCGTACACCACCTTGATCCAGCGGCTGCCCCTGGCGATGGCGAAATGGGCGCCGGCGTAGCCGCCCAGGGCCGAGGCCACCAGCAGGACCGGCACCCAGTCCCACTGCACCTGACCGAGCAGGCCCAGGGTCAGCGCGCCGCTGCCGTTCCAGAACAGGCCCACCAGCACCAGGGTATAGGCCACCGCCCGCTTGTAGTCGAGGCCGAACCAGCGAACCAGCCAGAGTGTGACGAAGAGCCCGGTTCCGGAGGTCAGGGATCCGTTTAGAATGCCGATCAGGAACAGGACGCTTCCGCCCACCAGATAGCCCCGGCGATCCCGGTGGGTGGCGCGGGCCACCAGGCCCAGTCCCGGCCGGGCGCGGGAATAGATGCCGAGACCGAGGGTCAGTATCCCCAGGGCGATTTCCGCCGGCCGGTCCGGCACCTGCAGGACCAGACCCGCGCCCAGGATCACGCCGGGAACGCCGGTGGCCAGGATCAGGGCGGCAAAGCGCCAGTCCAGGGCCCTTTCCTGCAGCTGCCGGGCCGTGGCCCCGACCCCCAGGGCCACGCTTGCCAGCTTGTGGGTGGCGAGTGCTACACTAAACGGCAGTCCGAGAAAAATCAGCGCTGGCAACTGCAACAGGCCCGCACCTCCCCCGGCGAAGGCGGAAAAGGCATTGGCCACCAGCGAGACCAAGAACAAGAGGACATAATCGAACATGCGCCGGGGAGAGGATGAAGGAATGAAGAACCGCTATATACCGCGAATCCCGTGCCGCCGCCAGATCAACCGCGCCCTGCTGCTGGGCCTCGCCCTGCTGTTGGCCGCCCCGATGGCATCGGCCGGTTCCCGCATCAAGTGCTGGGTAAACAAGGACGGCGTGCGCGAGTGCGGCCAGTTCGTCCCGCCCGAGTACGCCCAGCAGCGCATCGAAATCGTCAACGAACGCGGTATCGTGATCGAGGTCATCGAGGCGGCCAAGACCAAGGAGCAACTGGCGAAGGAAGCCGCCGAACGCCGCCGCCTGGCGGAACAGAAACGCCGCGACAAGATCCTGCTCAACACCTTCACCACCGAGCGCGACATCGAACTGGCCCGCAAGAGCCGCATCCAGGCCATCGAGAGCATCATCGCCATCACCAACAGCAATACCCGCAGCCTCAAGGCCAGCCTGGCCAAGGTCCAGAAGCGCGCCGCCGACTTCGAACGTGCCGGCGAGGAACCGCCCAAGGAACTGTTCGAGGAAATGGACAGCCTCAAGCGCCAGATTCAGGACAACGAGGAATTCGTGGCCAAGAAACAGCGCGACATCATCGCCCTGGAAAAACGCTTCGACGCGGATCTGAAGCGGTTCCGGGAGTTGAAGGGGATCGGCAAGACGGATGCAAAAGTGGGCGCCGGAAAGCCGTAAAAACCCAACGCAAAGGCGCGAAGGCGCAGAGGGCGCAAAGTTCTTTTGTTTGGGAACAATTGTTAATGTGGCACTTGAGCCGCGACAGATGAAATATTGGGCCCTGAACTACGTGACGATCATTTCGAAGCCGGGCACCCGCTTTTCCTCGTCCCCAGTTCCTCGTCCCTCGTCCCTGTTTGTGTAGGAGCGGCGCTCAGCCGCGATGAGCGAAACCTCAGGCCTTCGACTCCATGCCGGCCTTTTCAAGGCCCCGTTCCCGTGGTTACTCGTTCCTGGTTTATCTGGTGCAATACGCTTCGCTATTGCACCCTACGCGTCGGAGCCACGCACAGGGTTTTCCTCGTCCCTCGGCTCTGGCATCCTGCTTCGCTCTACCTCCTGCATCCCTGCAGTCGTCGCCACTCGTCCCTCGGCCCTGATTTTTTGGTGCGTTGCTGCGCGAACGCACCCTACGGTTCTGCATGGCCAGACAACCAAATGAAACGGGCGAGTCCGTTCCCGAAAAAGACGCCCAATCGTTCAACCCTCCGTGATCTCCGTGTCTCCGTGCCCTCCGTGTTCTTTCCCCTCACCTTTCCAAAAGTCCCATCAGCCCAGCAGTTCCGAGAGCATAGCCCACTGGTCGTCCCACTGTTCGAGGGGGCGGCGGCGGAAGCCGCTGCGGACGAACTGGTTGATGCGGCCTTCGACGATGGCCAGCAGCAGGTTGGCGAGCGGGGCCACCGGGCGGTCCGGGGGCAGTTCGCCGTTGAGTTCGCCTTCGCGCAGGATCTGCTTGAACTGGGTCTCCAGGCGTTCGTAGAACTGGTTGATGCGCTGGCGCAGGCGTTCGGTCTCGCCCACCAGCACGTCGCCGGCCAGCAGGCGACAGAGGCCGGGATTGCGCTCGGCGAAGCCGAGCAGCAGGGTCAGCAGCCGGTCGCAACGGCCGAGCATGCCCTTCTCCCGTTCCAGGATCTGGTTGGTGAGGCCGAAAACCGATTCCTCGATGAACTCGATGAGCCCCTCGAACATGCGCGCCTTGCTGGGGAAGTGCCGGTAGAGGGCCGCCTCGGAGACGCCCACCGCGCGGGCCAGGCCGGCGGTGGTGATGCGCTCGCCGGGCGTGCGCTCCAGTTCCTGGGCCAGGGTCTCGAGGATCTGCTGTCGGCGGGAAGGTTTCTGGCCCGTGGCATTCATGGCGTCACCGCTTGATCAGGGTACCGACACCTTCGTCGGTGAACACTTCCAGCAGCACCGCGTGGGCCACCCGGCCGTCGATGATCTGCGCCGTGTTGACGCCCGCCTGCACCGCATCCAGGGCGCAGCGGATCTTGGGCAGCATGCCGCCGTGGATGGTGCCGTCGGCGATCAGCGCTTCCACCCGGGCGGCCTTCAGGCCGGTGAGCAGGTTGCCGTCCTTGTCGAGCACGCCGGGGGTATTGGTCAGCAGGATCAGTTTTTCGGCCTGCAGGGTGGTGGCCAGCTTGCTGGCCACCAGATCGGCGTTGATGTTGTAGGACTGCCCGTCCTCGCCCACGCCGATGGGGGCGATCACCGGGATGACGTCGCCCTGCACCAGCATCTCCAGCACCGACGGATCGATGCTCGCCACCTCGCCCACGTGGCCGATGTCGATGATCTCCGGCGCGTTCATCTCGGGATTGTGGCGCTCGAAGGTGAGCTTGCGGGCGTGTATCAGCTCGCCGTCCTTGCCGGTGAGGCCCACGGCCTTGCCGCCGTGCTGGTTGATGAGATTGACGATCTCCTTGTTCACCAGCCCGCCCAGGACCATTTCCACCACGTCCATGGTCTCGCTGTCGGTGACGCGCATGCCTTCGACGAAGGTGGATTCCTTGCCGATCTGCTTGAGCATGTTGCCGATCTGCGGCCCGCCGCCGTGGACCACCACCGGGTTCATGCCCACGGTTTTCATCAGCACGATGTCGCGGGCGAATCCGCTCTTGAGCTGTTCGTCCACCATGGCGTTGCCGCCGTACTTGATCACCAGGGTCTTGCCGTGGAAGCGCTGGATGTAGGGCAGGGCCTCGGACAGGACCTTGGCAATCTGGTGGGCGTCGGTGGGCTTGATGGGCATGGCGGCGACTCGGTGATGCGTTCGGCGCGGCAGGTTACCGGCTCAGAAGGGCAGGCGCAAATCGGGGCGGATGGACAGCAGCAGTTCCCGGAAGCGTTCCTGCACCTGGGCCAGGCCCTCGGCGTCGCGGCCCTCGAAGCGCATGATCAGGCTCGGGGTGGTGTTGGAAGCGCGCACCAGCCCCCAGCCGTATTCGAAGTCGGCCCGCAGGCCATCGATCATGGTGATGTTGGCCTCGGGGAAATCGGCCTTGGCCAGCAGCTCGTCCATGAACGGCTCGAGTTCGGCATGGGTCAGTTCCACCCGCAGTTCCGGCGTGTTCACGGCATCGGGCAGGCTGTCGAAGACGTCCTTCACCGGTCGCTCGTCGGCGGCCAGGATCTCCAGCAGGCGGGCGCCGGCGTAGAGGGCGTCGTCGAAACCGTACCAGCGTTCCTTGAAGAAGATGTGGCCGCTCATCTCGCCGGCCAGCAGGGCGCCGGTCTGCTGCATCCGGGTCTTGATCAGGGAATGGCCGGTCTTCCACATGATGGGCTCGCCGCCCCGTTCCCAGATCACGCTGGTGAGATTGTTGCTGCACTTGATGTCGTAGATGATCTGGGCGCCGGGGTTGCGGGACAGGACATCGGCGGCGAACAGCATCATCAGCCGGTCCGGCCAGATGATGCTGCCGTCGGGGCCGACCACGCCGAGGCGATCGCCGTCGCCGTCGAAGGCCAGGCCCAGATCAGCACCGGAGGTGCGCACCATCTCGATGAGATCCTTGAGGTTCTCCGGCTGGCTGGGATCGGGATGGTGGTTGGGGAAGCGGCCGTCCACCTCGCTGTAGAGTTCCACCACCTCGCAGCCCAGCGCCCGGTAGAGCTTGGGCGCGATGCCGCCGGCCACGCCGTTGCCGCAGTCCACCACGATCTTGAGCGGCCGCTGGAGGCGGATTTCCGAGGTTACCCGTTCCACGTACTTGCTGCTGATGGGATGGGTTTCGTACTGCCCCTGGCCTTCCACGAAGTCCTTGTTGTAGACCCGCTCCTTGAGCGTCTGGATGGCATCGCCCGACAGGGATTCGCCATCGAGGACGATCTTGATGCCGTTGTAGTCGGGCGGATTGTGGCTGCCGGTGAGCATCACGCCGGAGCCGTCGGTCAGCTCGGCGGCGGCATAGTAGAGCAGGGGCGTCGGCACCATGCCCACGTCCACCACGTCCACGCCGGTGGAGAGAATGCCCTTGACCAGGGCCTGCCCCAGCTCGGGACCGGACAGGCGACCATCGCGCGCGAAGGCGATGCGATGCACGCCGCGACTGATGGCCTCGGAGCCCAGCGCCTTGCCGATCAGTTCCATGTGCGCGGCCGTGAGGGTCTGGCCGACCACGCCACGGATGTCGTAGGCCTTGAAGATTTCCTCCGGTGGCAGGGCCGGGGGCGTCGCCGAGGCCGGGGCGGGCGCCGGCTCGGGTTTCGGCTCGGCGGCCTGCCGGGCTTCGCGGGCCTGCTCGAAGGCGGTGATGTCGTCCAGCTCTTCCACGGCCACCTGGGAGACGTCCATGATCTGCGAATCGTCCATGTCCTCGATGCGCAGTTCCTTGAGGCTCAGGCTGGTGGCATCGTCGTCCCGCTCCCGCTCCATGGTGTTGGTCTCCACGAGGTTGGCGATGCGCCGGCTGGCGTCACGGAACTCCGGCATCGTCAGCGGATACTGGTGGGCCTTCCGGCCGCGCAGCTCGTCGGCCATCATGTGCATGAAGTTCTCGAGGTCGAAGCTGATGGTGCGGCTCAGGGAGCGCCAGACCAGCAGCACCACCAGCACGCTCATCAGCGCGCCGACCACCAGCACCAGCAGGAACCAGTTCCCGAACAGGCCCAGTTCGCCCTTCTGCGGCAGCCAGAGGTTGACCCGCCAGCGGGTGCCCGGCACCGGAACCTCGGCCGAGCGGCCCTCGGAACGCACGTTGGCGTCGCCCAGCTGGGCAAGCTGCACGCCGGCGCGGTTGGATACCGTCTGCACCAGGCTCACGTAACCGCCCTCGACCGCCAGCGTCTTGAGCCACTGGTTCAGGGCCTCGAGCTTGAGGGGCAGCTGCAGGTGAGCGAGGACGCGCTTGCCGTCGGCCGAGAGAACGGGCTGCACGATGTCGATGTGCTGCTGGGGCGTGCCGGGCACGTGCACTTCCACGGGGGGCGCCTGCCGGGTCTTCTCGGCTTCCTGCATCATGTCGAGGCAGGCAAAGCCGATCTGCGGCTCGACCTGCTTGTTCGGCTGGGACAGCCCGGCCGGCAGAAAGCGCAGGGTCAGCGCCCAGGGAAACAGAACCCGCAGTTCCTTCGCCCGCCGGGCCAGGGCATCCATGTCGCCGGCACGGGCCAGGGCCACGATGGCCGGATCCCGGGCAATGGCCCGGGCGCCTTCCGTGTAGGTGGCCAGTTTCAATGCCAGGGTGTCGGCCAGGTGCAGGCCCCGGGCTTCCACCGCTACCGTACGCAGCCCCTGCAGGCGCTGCAGGGGCACCAGTTCGGCCAGGAAGATGCCGGTGGTGAACACCAGCAGGAAGGTACCGATGGCGACCAGGCTCGCGCCCTTCAGGCTGAGACCGCTGCCGCTCGCTTTCTTGCCGCCCCGCCGCTTGCGGGCCCGAAGTTTCCCTGCTCTTGCCACGCCGAAACTCTCCCGTGGTGCCTGTCTGTGGTCACTGTGTCAATGATCGGGCGATTGCCGGTATTGTGTCGATTTGCGACCCGCGGGTCGTGGCAACCGCTCACCGGTTCAGACGCATGGCGGCGGGGGGAGCGCCATGTTCTGGAACCAATATAACGGAAAATGTCACGGAAAACCCGCCGTGACAAGCGGGAATCAGGCGCGCCCCGTGTGGCCGAAGCCGCCTTCGGCCCGCCGGCTGGTCTCGAACGCCTCCACCACCTCGAAACGGGCCTGCACCACCGGCACGAACACCAGCTGGGCGATGCGATCGCCCGGCTCGATGGTGAAGGTCTCGTGGCCGCGGTTCCAGCAGGAGACGAAGAGCTGGCCCTGGTAGTCGGAGTCGATGAGCCCGACCAGGTTGCCGAGCACGATACCGTGCTTGTGGCCCAGCCCCGAGCGGGGCAGGATCACCGCCGCCAGCTCCGGATCGCCGATGTGGATGGCCATGCCGGTGGGAATGAGCTCCGTCTGTCCGGGCTGCAGGTCCAGCGGCGCCTCCACGCAGGCCCGCAGGTCAAGGCCGGCGGAACCGTCGGTGGCGTATTCGGGCATGGGAATGCTGTCCCCCAGACGGGGATCGAGAATCTTCAGCTGAATCGCTTGCATTGGCTATGTTGCGGTAAAGGGCGAAGTCGCAAGTATACCCGAACCGGGCTCACGCCCCGCCCTACCTCGTCCCTCGCCCCTCGTCCCGCGTTCCCGAGAAAGGCAGGACTTTGCCCCGCGCGTCGTGCCCTTGGCGAAACGCCTCGAGCCGGGTGGCCACGTGCTCGACGAGCTGCCGGGCCAGCCGTGCCTTGCTTGCCAGCGGCAGCGCCGCCTCGCCATCGGGCCAGAACAGGCGCAGGGCATTGGTCTCGCTGCCGAAGACGCCGTCGGCCTCCGGCGCGGCCGGTCCCACCCAGTTGGCGGCGATGAGATCGACGCCCTTGCGGGCAAGTTTCTCCCGGGCATGGCGTTCGAGATCGGTCGTCTCGGCGGCAAACCCCACACAGAAGATTTCGGGATGGCGCCTTTTCACCTCGGCGAGGATGTCCGGGTTGCGTTCGAGTTCGAGCGTCAGGCGTTCGGCCGATTTCTTGATCTTGTCCGCCGCCACCGCCACGGGGCGGTAGTCGGCCACCGCCGCGGCGCCCACGAACACGTCGCTGCCCGGCAGGGCCGCGAGGACGGCCTCGAGCATCTCCCGGGCGCTTTCCACGTCCACCCGGGTCACGCCCCGGGGCGTTTCCAGGCTCACCGGGCCGCTGATCAGCGTCACCTGCGCGCCCGCTTCCGCCGCGGCCTCGGCCAGCGCGAAGCCCATGCGGCCCGAGCTGCGGTTGCCGAGATAGCGAACCGGATCGATGGCCTCGCGGGTAGGACCGGCGGTGACGATCACCCGCCGCCCGGCCAGCAGGCCGCTCTCGAACAGCTCGCCCAGGCCCGCGACCAGCGCCGGCGGCTCCAGCAGGCGCCCCGCACCGGTCTCGCCGCAGGCCTGCTCGCCCGCGGCCGGGCCGAGCAGCACCACGCCCCGCCCGGCCAGGGTGCGGACGTTGTCTGCGGTGGCGGGGTTCTCCCACATCTTCGCGTTCATGGCCGGCGCCACCGCCAGCGGCACCGTGCTGGCCAGGCACACCGCGGCGAGCAGATCGTCGGCCCGCCCCTGGGCCAGCCGGGCCAGGAAATCGGCGCTCGCCGGCGCCACCAGGATGGCATCGGGCCAGCGGGCCAGCTCGATGTGGCCCATGCCCGCCTCGGCCCCCTCGTCCAGCAGATCCCGGTGCACGGGATGCCCCGAGAGTGCCTGGAAGGTCAGCGGCTGCACGAATTCCATCGCCCCGGCCGTCATCACCACCCGCACCTCGGCCCCGGCCTCCCGCAGCCGCCGCACCACCTCCCCTGCCTTGTAGGCGGCGATGCTGCCGGTGACCCCGAGCAGGATGCGCTTGCCCGCCAGACGGGCGCTGGAAGAAAGATCGTTCATGCCGGAATTGTAGCAGGAAGCATCGTCTTGCCCGACGATGGAAAATCCAACGCAAAGGCGCGAAGGCGCAGAGGGCGC
>JALVBM010000404.1 GCA_027010665.1 Chromatiales bacterium | reverse complement strand
GCTGGCGAGTCTGCCGCGTCCGCTCTTTGTCTCAACCGGAACCCCGAGGAATCCCGTGCATCCGATGCTCAACATCGCCGTGCGTGCTGCCCGCAGCGCCGGCGCCATCATTACCCGCTACGCCAACCAGGTCGATACCCTGACGATCACGGAAAAGACCCACAACGACTTCGTCAGCGAGGTGGACCGCCAGGCCGAACAGGCCATCATCCAGGTGATCCGCAAGGCCTATCCGCATCACGGGATCCTCGCCGAGGAGAGCGGTGCCAGCGAGGGCGACGATTACCAGTGGATCATCGACCCGCTGGACGGCACCACCAACTTCCTCTACGGGTTTCCGCAGTTCGCCATTTCCATCGCCCTGCGCCACAAGGGGCGTCTGGAACAGGCCGTAATCTACGATCCCCTGCGCGAGGAACTGTTCACGGCCACCCGCGGCAGCGGCGCGGCACTGAACAACCGCCGGATCCGGGTCGGCAAGCGCCCCTCACTGGACGGCGCCCTGATCGGCACCGGCATCCCCTTCCGCGAGAGCCAGATGCGCTGGCTCGACGCCTACTGTGAAATGATGAAGGCCCTGATCCCGGGCAGCGCCGGCATCCGCCGCGCCGGCTCCGCCGCGCTGGATCTGGCCTATGTGGCCGCCGGCCGGCTGGACGGTTTCTGGGAACTGGATCTGAACCTGTGGGACATCGCGGCCGGCGTTCTGCTCATCGAGGAAGCCGGGGGGCTCGTCAGCGGCATCGACGGTCGCCCGGATCACCTGGAAACCGGTCACGTGGTCACCGCCAACCCCCGGATCTTCAAGGCCATGTTGCAGAAGATCCGACCGCTGCTGCCGGCGGATCTGAAGTCGTCCTGACCTCTGTGCCCAAAATCGCGCATGGTCGTTGTTCACGGCCATGCGCCGCTCCTGCAACCCATTCACGATTCGAGCTCCCTGATACCCTGCAGAAAGGCCGATTTGGTCCGCTATGGAAGGCACATCATGCAGGACAGGATCCAAACCGTGCCGAAATCCCCGGAATTCGATCTTTCCCGTTCCCTGGAAAGCACCATGCAGGAGGTTCTCGACGGACTGATGGAAGCATCCTGCCAACTCCTGCATGATCCCCGATGCAGCCTGGCGGATTTGACCATTCTCTCCATCGAGCCCGCGAAACCCCGGATGCCTTCATCGCAAGCCCGGATCCATCGCCTCCCGATCCGACGTTCGTCGGACGTCCTGTCCTTTCTCCTGCGCCGGGAACAGCAGTGCCTGTCGGCAACCCCCTGATTACCCACACATTATAAGCGGGCTTATGGTTGACCCGTCGGAATCCCCGTGATACTCAAGGACCGGGAACACGCCACAACGTGTTCCCGACACCATAAAAACGACAAGAACAACCTTCCTGTCATGGAGGTAATGGAGATGCAGAACCGCAACGCCTGGGTGTTGCTCGTCCCCCCGCTGGCGGTGTGCCGCTATGGCTGTGCCAGCTATTGCGCTGCACCGATTGGCGTCTTCTGGCTCGCCGGTATTGTCAGTTTCATCTACGGATTCTTTGGCGGCCCGACCGGAGAGCCCGGCATCAGCTATGGCACCCTGCTGTTCGGCGCCATTCTCTGGGGCATTGCCGCAATCTGGGCCGAAAACGTCATTCGCGGCCTCGACCGTCAGTCCGATCGCTGCCAGGGTACCCCTTCCCCTCTTTGCCGACTCACTGGCAAGGGCGAGGAAGAGGATCCGCTCGAGACGGTCAAGAAATTCCGCCAGGAAGGCTGAAAATCAGGGCGGGCAGGTATTGCCCATGCCGGTGATCCAGGCATCGAGCAAATTGACCGCTGCCGTATCCACCAGGGTGGAACCAAGTGGTGGCATCATGATGTGAGCGAGCGGATCCCGATCCTGGATACGCACCATGAGAACCGAATTGGCCGGATTGCCCGGTGCAATTCTCCTGGCCGCTGAGCCAAGGCCCAGATCTTCGATGGGAATCACATCACACACGTTCATGTCCGCCCCGGCTGTCGCGTATCGCATATCCATGTTTACCGGTGTTGGCCCCGATGGTTGGTGACAATAGGCACAATTGGTGTGCA
>JALVBM010000403.1 GCA_027010665.1 Chromatiales bacterium | reverse complement strand
CCCGCGCAAGGAGATGGGCGTGCGCACCATCTTCAACGTGCTGGGGCCGCTCACCAACCCGGCCGGGGCGCCCAACCAGTTGCTGGGCGTGTTCAGCGCGGAACTGGTGGAGCCGCTGGCCGAAGTGCTGCAGAAGCTGGGCAGCCATCACGTGCTGGTGGTCCACGCCGAGGACGGCATGGACGAGATCAGCATCGGCGCCCCGACCCGCGTGGCGGAACTCCATCAGGGCCGCATCGAGACCTATACCCTGACCCCGGAACAGTTCGATCTGCCCCGCGGCAGCATCGCCGAACTGCAGGTCCACAGCGCCGAGGAATCCCTGGCCATCATCCGCCGCGTCCTCGACGACGAACCTGGACCGGCCCGCGACATCGTCATCCTCAACGCCGGCGCCGCCCTCTACGCCGCCGATCTGGCCGAAACCCTCGACGCCGGCATCCGCCTCGCCGACACCCAGATCGCCACCGGCGCCGCCCGCGAAAAACTCGAACAGCTGGTGGCGGTGTCCAACAGCTTCGGATGAGGGTAGTGTAATGAACACGGAGGGCACGGAGACACGGAGGGCACGGAGACACGGAGGACACGGAGAGTTCGAATATTTGTTGCACGTTGTTGAATACTGTACAGTCGCCGTTTTTGTCGATGGATATAATCCAAGGTGTATTCAATAAAATCCTCCGTGTTCTCCGTGTCCTCCGTGTTCTTCCCAGTGAACCCCTAACAAAACAACGAACCCGAAAATGACCAACACCCCCGACATTCTCACCAAGATCACCACCCGCAAGGCCGAGGAAATCGCCGAGCGCATGGCGCGGCATCCGCTGGCGGAGGTGATGGAACGGGCCGGGCTGGCGATGCCGGTGCGGGGGTTCGTGGCGGCCATCGAGCAGCGGCTGGCGGCCGGGCAGCCGGCGGTGATTGCCGAGATCAAGAAGGCTTCACCCAGCAAGGGCGTGCTGCGGCCCGACTTCCGGCCGGCGGACATCGCTCGGTCCTACGAACGGGGCGGCGCTGCCTGTCTTTCGGTGCTCACCGATATCGATTTCTTCCAGGGCGCCGATCACTATCTGGTCGAGGCCCGCGAAGCCTGCAGCCTGCCGGTGCTGCGCAAGGACTTCATCATCGATCCCTACCAGGTCTACGAGGCCCGGGCCATCGGCGCCGACTGCATCCTGCTCATCGTCGCCTGCCTGCACGACGCCCAGCTCCGCGAGCTGGCCCACCTGGCCGTGAGCCTGGGCATGGACGTGCTGGTGGAAGTCCACGACGAAGCCGAACTGCAGCGCGCCCTGCCGCTGGAACTGCCCCTCATCGGCATCAACAACCGCAACCTGCGCACCTTCGAAACCCGCCTCGAGACCACCCTCGACCTGCTGCCGCAGATCCCCGCCGACCGCATCGTCGTCACCGAAAGCGGCATCCACACCCCGGCCGACGTCACCCGCATGCGCGAGCACGGCGTCAACACCTTCCTCGTGGGCGAGGCCTTCATGAAAGCGGACGACCCGGGGGAGAAACTGCGGGAATTGTTCGGTTGATTCGGTTGGACTGCAAATGACACGGAGGGCACGGAGACACGGAGAACACGGAGTCTGGAAATGATGTTGGCAGGTTCAACCGCACAATGCGGCGTTACACGGGGAAAAGATTGTTACAAGAAAAACCTCCGTGCCCTCCGTGTCTCCGTGACCTCCGTGTTTCTTCCACCGACCCGGAAAAGCGGTACGTTCACCGCATACCAACAGGACCGTATTCAGTAAATCAGACGGACTGCAAATAAACGGAGGTCACAGAGATCGCGGAGTTTGGAAATGACGTCAGCAGGTTTGCCTATTTGATGCGTTGTTTCAAGGGAAATAGCGCTTTACCAGAAAACTCCGTGCCCTCCGTGTCTCCGTGGCCTCCGTGTTTCTTCCACCAACCCGCAAAAGCGGTACGCTCACCGCGTGCCGTAGACGACGATCGTCTTCCCCTTCACCGAGATCAGCCCCGATTCTTCCATGCTCTTGAGCACCCGCCCCACCATTTCGCGGGAGCAGCCGACGATGCGGCCGATTTCCTGGCGGGTGATGCGGATCTGCA
>JALVBM010000402.1 GCA_027010665.1 Chromatiales bacterium | reverse complement strand
TATCCCTTCATCGAACACGTGCTGGTGGTGGACACGTCACGGGAAGAACAGATCCGCCGCACCATGGCGCGGGACGGCGTCGATCGCGATACCGTGGAACGCATTCTCGCTGCCCAGGCAGACCGCGAAAGCCGGCTGGCCCTGGCCGATGACGTCATCGATGGGGAACTTCCCCTGCCCGAGCTGGAAGAACAGGTGGCACTGCTCGACCAGCGCTATCGGGAAATGGCCCGGGAACTGGAAGGCGATTCCGAAGTCTGATCCGGACAGTTGCCAAACCGCGTCATCTGGCGCAGAATTTTCCTTTCCCAGACCGGTCGCCTTCTCCCGTGGAAAACGCCATCATCTACGAACAACCGCTCAACGAGCGGATGCGCACGTTTCTGCGACTCGAACACCTTTTTCGCCAGACCAGCTACTCGCTGGGCGGCTTTTCGGTCTGGGACAGTCGTCACAGCGTCTTCGGACTCATCCAGATCCTCGAACTGCTGTCCCGTGGCGATCTGAAGAACGAGATCCTCAAGGAACTCGAACGCCTGCAGACCTCCCTGATCGCCCTGCAGGATCTGCCGGGCGTGGATCAGCAGCAACTGGGCAGCGTGCTGCACCAGTTGCAACAGGCCGAATCGGAAGTCCACGAGCATACCAGTCCGTTCGGGCAAAGCCTGCGCGAGAACGAACTGCTGACCAGCATCCGTCAGCGCACCAGCATCGTCGGTGGTGACTGCAATTTCGATCTGCCCGGCTATCACTACTGGCTGAGCCAGGATCCGGAAAAACGCATCGCCGATCTCGAAGGCTGGCTCGCGACACTCGATCCGGTCATTCAGCCCGTTTCCATGATTCTTGCCATCCTGCGCGAGAGCAGCGACGCCCAACCCACCGTGGCCGAACAGGGTTTCCATCAGCAAAGTCTGGATCCCGCCCAGCCGGTACAGTTGCTGCGCATACACCTGCCCCAGGCAGCGGACGTGTTCCCGGAAATCAGCGCCGGCAAGCACCGCTTCTCCGTGCGTTTTCTCCATCCCCGGCAGGACGAACGACCGGTCCAGACCGATCGCGACATCGAATTTCACCTGAGCGTATGTGCCCTGTGAGCAAGACCGTCAAGTGCCCAACCTGCGGCAAGCCCGTTGTCTGGGGCCCCGAATCCCCCTGGCGCCCCTTCTGCAGCGAACGCTGCAAGCTCATCGATCTGGGCGAATGGGCTTCCGAAGGCCATCGCATCCCCGGCGAGGAAACCCTGCCCGAGGAATTTATCGAACAGGAGAACCGGCGCAAGCATTGATGCGGTAGCGGATGGCTATATAGCTGTTCCGAATTCCACTACACCTTGGGGCATGCACGGAGCCCTCAAGGCAGGTGGGGCGTACCTAATGGATGGTACAAAACAACCAAACTGTCCGGACATTTGGAACAGTTATTTAGAGGTGGGTGGCCGGAAAAAGCAAGGGTGTTTGGATTGTTATCCACCTGCCACTCATCCCCGGCCACCGAACGATCGCGGCGGGGGGCGCCGCTCCTACAGTGATATGCCCAAGGCATCGGATTTGCTTTAGCGTTTCACCTCGAAACCGAACGGTGCGACATAGCGCTTGTCCGGTGTTTCGATCCGGACTTCGGCGATCCAGTCACTGCGGCCGCTGGTGCAGATCGGCAGGACCGCCCGTCCCGTGTAGCCTTCGGCAACCGGTTGCAGGCGATACAGGTTGCGCCCCATGTCCATGCCCTGCATGCGAAATGCCACCTGTATTGCCTTCACATCGCCTTCGGCAAAGCCCTGCAGGCTGACGACGAAGGCAAACGGCTGCAGGGGATTGGGCTGTGCCAGAAACCGCAGGGTCACACGCCGTTCGTCGGTTTGCGTGCTGCATACACCGGATTCGCAATGGCTCTCAGGCAGGTGTACCGTCTCGGGGTGCGGCGCTTCGCGGCATGCCGCAAGCAGCAACACCAGCCCCAACCAGACTCCGTTGTAGCGACAACTCATGACCAGAAGGCCCCGATGGCGGCAATGCCCTGGGCGCCGGCATTCCAGGCCACGGGAAGATCCGTTTCCTGCATGCCGCCAAGGGCAAAGACCGGATGGG
>JALVBM010000401.1 GCA_027010665.1 Chromatiales bacterium | reverse complement strand
GGTTCCTCTACAAGGACCAGCTCAACCCCATCGCCGAGCTGGACGGTGCCGGAAACGTCGTCTCCCGCTTCGTCTATGCCCACAAGGCCAACGTGCCGGCCTACATGATCAAGATCGATCCGGCCACTGGCACCGAAAAGACCTACCGCATCCTCTCCGACCACCTCGGCAGCCCGCGACTGGTGGTGGACGTGGCAACGGGCGAAAAGGTTCAGCGCATCGACTATGATGAGTGGGGTAATGTGCTCCGAGACACGAATCCTGGTTTCCAGCCATTTGGGTTTGCCGGAGGCATTTATGATCTGCATACCGGTTTGGTGCGGTTCGGGGCAAGGGATTATGACCCGGAGACGGGTAGGTGGACGAGCAAGGATCCGATTTTGTTTGGGGGTGGGGATGTAAATTTATATGGGTATGTGGTAAACAACCCCGTCAGCCATGCTGATCCGATGGGGCTATGGTCGATAACTTTTGGCGGCTACTCTGGAGCAGGCGGTGAGATTTCATTTGGTAGGGACGAAAATACCGGTCAAGGTTTCATGAGCTTCAAATTCGGTTTCGGTATCGGTGGTGGGCTTAGTTTAGATCTGTTGGGTGGAAGACCTGGATCGTCTTCTGACGAACTTTGTCAAAGCGGTGGAGTTGGTCTTGGTGTATATGGTGATATAAGTTTTAACGCGGGACCTCTACAAGCGGGCTTACAAAATAATCTTGGTCGAAATTTTCCAACTCAAGGAGATTCAAAGCCATATGGGCAATTCATGAGTCCAAGCTTCTCTGTTGGAGATAGCGGGGGTATTAGAGCCAGCGGGGCTGTTGGCGGGCAGATTACCATCTATTCAGGTCGATGAGAGTTCTTACTGGAATGGCCGTAAGAAAAGCATTCATCTATGGTCTGATCGCCGTTCTGGTTACGGTGGGATTCTGGCTGGGCGGATATGTCTATTTCATCAATTCTGACGATTGGTATCTTGCCCAGAAAACTATCTCGGCATCAGAAACAGTCATATCTAGTGTTGGTCCAGTAAAAGAGATATCAGTGTCTCCATTTGGGTTCTCGTATCATTTCAGTGGCGAATGGGGGCGGGCGAAACTTAATCTGTTGATTCGAGGTGATAGTGGTGAAGCAAAATTTAAAGCCGATCTTGAAAAATCCAATGGCAAATGGACTCTGGTACGAATAAAAGAGAGATAAACTGCGTTTTACACCGAAGTTTGACACCCGGTTCACAGCAAAGCTGTTACCCATCTTCCCAACTTTGTTTGGGCTCCGTGGATTCAACTCGATAGTGCAACGGGTAGATTGATGCCAAAGAATACCTGGTTTGGAGTTTTCATGCCAAGGCATTTTCTGGGACGGTTATTGTAGATATGTTGGAAACCCGCATTTTGAAATCGACGGAAACATTCTCCGTATTGGGCCATCTCAAGGACGACAGCCACGAACTCAACTGGAAAGCCATCGCCCAGCCCGGCCAGACCGTGGTCTTCTACATGGGCCTCTCCCAGATCGAGGGCCTGTGCGCCAAGCTCGTCGAGCACGGCCTGCCCGCCGACACTCCCGCCGCCCTGGTCGAGAAGGGCACCACCCAGCAGCAGAAGGTCCACATCGGCGATCTGAAAACCCTGCCGCAACTGGTCAAGGACAACGACGTCAAGCCACCGACCCTGATCATTGTCGGCGAAGTGGTGAAACTCCACGACAAGCTCGACTGGTTCCACCCGGAAGGATCGGCGGCGGCGACGTATCCGGTGTCGGGGTGAGGGCTTCGTGCCTGTTGCAAGCAGTGATCGAAAATTCGGAATAGCTATCTGGTAGGGAAAAGTTGGAGCGATGGGTTTTACCAGCCACCCATGCCCAGCTACCCGTTACCGCATAATCGCGGCGGGGGCGCCGCTCCTACAATCAAATAAAAAATCTTGGCGCCTTTGCGTTGAAGGTTTTTACGCTTTGTGTCCGTGTACCAGCCGATAGACCCCCGGCACCACCAGCAGGCTCACCAGTAGCGAGAACAGCAGGCCCCAGACGATGACGATGGCCAGGGGCTGGAGCATTTCGGCGCCTTCGCCGAGGCCGAGGGCCAGGGGCAGCATGCCGACGGCGGTGGTGAGGGTGGTCATGAGGATGGGGCGCAGGCGTACGCGGCAGGCGGCGAGGATGGCCTCGGTCAGGGTCAGGCCGGCTTCCCGTTCGATTTCGATCTGTTCCACCAGCACGATGGCATTGTTGACCACGATGCCGGCGAGCATGATGAGACCAAGCCAGACGGGAATCGAGACGGGGATACCGGTCACGTACAGGCCTGCGGCCACGCCGATCAGGGTGAAGGGGATGCCGAGCAGGATGATCAGGGGATTGCGCAGGGATTCGTATTGCACCGCCATGACCACGAACACCAGGAACAGGGCCAGGCCCAGCAGGATGGTGCCGAGTCCCTGGCTTTCCTGGAGCTGTTCGCGCACGCCGCCGTCGTACAGACTGTAACCGTCAGGGAGCGGGAAGTCGGCCAGGGCCGCGTCCACCGCGTCCAGCGCCTGGCCCAGGGGGAGATCGGGGCCAAGGCTGGCGCTGATCTCGACGATGCGCCGCTGGTTGTCGCGCTTGATGCGATCAGGCGAGGCGACGATGGCCAGTTTCGCCACGTCGCGCAGGCGCACCGGCTGGCCCTCCCGGTAGCCCACCAGCAGTTGCCGGGCCTTCTCCAGGCTGTCGAGGTCGTGGCGGGGCAGGCGCAGGCGGATGGGATAGCGGCGATCGCCTTCCAGATAGTCGGAGACCGGCCGGCCTTCCAGCCCCACCTGCAGGGCACGGCCGATGTCCTCGGTGCGAATGCCGAGGGCGGCGGCCCGTTCCCGATCGACGTGGACCACCAGTTCCTCGCGCAGCTCCTCGTAGTTGTGTGCAATGTTGCGCAGGCCCGTGATCCGGCGCAGGCGCTCCACGGCCTTGTCGCCCAGTTCCCGCAGGGTGTCGAGATCGTCGCCCTGGATGCGCACGCTGATGTCGTCGTCACCGCGCCCCAGATGCACGCCCCGCACGCCGCGCACCCGCATGCGTACCCGGTAGCCCACCAGTCCCAGTTCGGCGATGTGCTTCTGCATCTTGCGCACCCACTGCTGGCTGGAAAGATCCCGTTGACTGCGCGGCACGAGCTGCACGTACAGGCCACTGAAATGGCTGGACTCGAATTCGGAACGGCCGAAGATGAAGCCACCGACGGTGGTGAACAGGGATACCACTTCGGGGCTTTCGAGAATGCGTTGCTCGATGCGCTGGACCGTGGCATCCATGGCATCCAGTTCGGTACCGGGATCACTGCTCACGGAGATGGTTACGCGGCCTTCGTCCACCGAGGGCAGGAAGATGGGCGTGCGTTCGAGCAGGAACATCAGCGCCAGGATCAGGGGCGGCAGCAGGCCCAGCAGCAGCCAGTGGCTGCGCGGCAACAGGCGGGCGGCCAGCCACACGTATCGTTCGCGCAAGGCGTCCAACATTCGCGACGCGAATCCGGTTGGGCGGCCAGCCAGGCGGCTGCGAGCACCGAGGGCCGGAACCACGGTGATCGCCACCACCAGCGAGGCGAGGATCGCTGCGGAGATGGTGACGATGAGTTCCCGGAACAGCAGGCCGATGAGGCCGCTGATGAACAGGAAGGGCAGGACGGCCGCCAGGTTGGTGGTGGTGGAGGCGGTGATGGCGCCGGTGACTTCCGCCGCCGCGTTGCGGGCCGCCGCCTCGCCTCGTTCGCCTTCCTGCTGATGACGGGTCATGTTCTCGAGCATGACGATGGTGCTGTCCACCAGCATGCCCACGCCCACGGCCAGTCCCCCGAGGGTCATGATGTTCAGGGTCAGGCCGGAGAGGGCCATGATGATGAAGGTCACGAGGATGGCCAGGGGGATGGCCAGGCCGATGATCAGGGTGCGGGTGAGATCGCCGAGGAACAGCCACACCACCAGCATGGCCAGCACCGCGCCGCCGAGTACCGCCAGGGCGGCGTTACGCAGCGACTGGCGGATGAACACCGACTGATCGGCAATTACCGCCACGTCGATGTCGTCCGGAATCACCCGCTGCTGGCGCAACCAGGCCAGGCGCTCGCGCACGGCGTCCACCACCGCCACGGTGTTGGCGCCCGGCTGCTTCTGGATGGAGAGCTTGATGGCCGGCTGACCGTCGAGGCGCACCCGCAGGCGTTCGTCCTCGTGGGTGTCGAAAATCCGGGCCACGTCGCGCAGGCGAGGTGCCGTGCCGGTTTCGTCGGGATCGCCGATGGGCAGTGCGCCGAGTTCGGCCGGCGTCGGCACCCGACCGTCGGCGCGGGAGGCCAGTTCCCGGCCGGCGACCAGGATGCGTCCGCCGGGATACTGGCGGTTCTCGGCGGCCAGTGCCGTTTCGATGTCGGCGAAGTCGAGGCCCAGAGCGGCCAGACGCTCCTGATCCAGCTCGATGCGGATCTCCCGCCGCTGGCCACCGCCCACCTCGGCCGCGGCCACGCCGGGCAGGTTCAGGAACCAGTTGCGGAAGGCATAGTCCACCCAGTCCCGCAGCTGCACCGAATCGCGGCCCCGGGAGCTGACCGCCAGCTCCAGCACCGGGATTTGCGCCGGATCGCGCTTGTAGATGATGGGCGGCTCGATGGTGGTGGGCAGGAAGCGACGGGCGCGGTCGAGACGGGTGCTGGCGTCGCGCAGGGCGCGGTCGATGTCGGTGCCGTAGGGGAAGCTCAGATCCACCGAGCTGCGACCCTCGGTCGTGGTGGACTGTACGGCGATGGCGTTTTCGGTGATGGCCAGTTGTTCCTCGAGCTGGCGGGTGATCTCGTCCTCCATGATCCGCGCCGGGACGCCGGGATTGAGCACCCGCACCCGCACTTCGGGATAGATGATGTGGGGCAGCAGATCCACGGCCAGCCGGTCCAGCGAGAACAGGCCCAGCACCACCACGGCGAGGGCCAGCATGACCACCGCCACCGGACGGCGAATGGACCAGGCGGCGATCCCGCCGGTGCGGATGCGGCGGCTCATGCGTCGTCCCGGACCGCGACCTTGCGCCCTTCGCGCAGGCCGACGAAGCCCTTGATCACGATCCGCTCACCGGCGGCGAGGCCTTCGCGGACCGCGATGCGCTCGCCAAGCTGCAGGCCGGTGACGACCCGGGCCTTGGCGACGGTGTTCTCGCCGGTCAGCCGCCAGACGTAGGCGCCGTGGCTGTCGTGGCGCACGGCGGCGAAGGGCACGTGCAGGCGGCTGCTGGTGCGCACCGGCAGATCGGCCCGTACCAGCTGGCCGGGCTGGGCGCCGGGCTGGCCGGGCAGGGCGATCTCGACACGGGCCTTGAGGGTGCGGATATCCACGCGGGGCGTGAGGCGCAGCACTTCGCCGGCAACGGGCCGATCGCCGAGGGCATCGATGCGCAGAGTCACCGGCGTGCCCTTTTCCAGCCCGAACAGCAACCGCTCGGAGACGTACACCACGGCCTCCAGCCGGGCCGGATCGATGAGCGTCAGCAGATGGGTGTGGGTCGGCGCCACGTCGCCCGGTTCGATGCGCCGCTCGGTGACGATGGCATCGAAGGGCGCGCGGATGCGGGTGCGGGTCAGGCGGGTCTCGAGCTGGCTGACTTCCGAGGCAGCCAGCTCGATGGCGGTGTCCGCCCGGCTGATGTCTTCCTCGGAGACCAGTTGCTTGCGGAACAGGGCCTCGAGGCGCCGGCGATCGGAGCGGGCCTGCTGCAGGTTGGCCCGGGCCTTGCGGAGTTCCGCCTGGATCAGGCTGTCGTCGATGCGCACCAGCAGTTCGCCCTGGCGAACCCGATCACCCTCGTGCCAGGGCAGCGAAACGATGCGTCCGCCTTCCTCGTTGAAGATCTTCACCCGGCGCAGGGCGTCCAGATGGCCGCTCACGGTGCGCACGCCGGTCAAGGGCCCCTGTTGTACTTCCGTCACCACCACCGGCTGGGGCGGTCGCTGGCGCGTGTGGGCGGAAGGGGAATCACCGCCACCACAGGCGACGAGCGACAGGCTCAGGATCAGAGCCGCAAAGGGCAGGGTTCGCGTTGGCATGGGTTTTCGACCGCCGGTCTCCGTTGATCGTTGGGGTGTCATGCCCCGGTCTTTGTCAGGGAATTGCCGGTACAGCATTCCCGCAAGGTTGACAGGGACATGCCCTGCAGGTTCCAACTCATCGTCGGGACCACAGGAAGGCTATGATAGTATTTCAATTTTTGCGTCGGGAACAGATGAGTATCTCACGCCACCTCTACACCGAAGCACCGCAGGTCGGGCGACAGGATTTGCGCAATCTCAAGCGCATGTTCCCGTACGTCTGGCAATACCGCGGCCGCGTGCTGCTGGCGCTGGCGAGCCTGATCCTCGCCAAGGTGGCCACGGTGGGCATTCCGGTGGTACTCAAGCACATCGTCGATGCGCTCGACACCAGCCAGGGCCGGCTGCTGGCCCTGCCCATCGTGCTGTTCCTGGCCTACGGCGCGCTGCGCCTCGGCAGTTCCCTGTTCAACGAGCTGCGCGACGCCATCTTCGCCCGTGTGCGCTATCACGCCATGCGGCGGCTGTCGCGCCAGGTGCTCGAGCACCTGCATCGCCTGTCCCTGCGCTATCACCTGGAACGGCGCACCGGCAACATCATCCGCGATCTGGAGCGGGGCACGGCCAGCATCAGCTCCATCCTCAACTACCTGGTGTTCAACATCCTGCCCACCGCCGCCGAGTTCGTGCTGGTGGCCTTTCTGTTGCTCGGCCAGTACGACTGGCATTTCGCCCTGGTGACCTTCCTCACCGTGGCCGTATACATCGCTTTCACCCTGGCCGTGACCGAATGGCGCATGCACTACCGGCACACCATGAACCGGCTGGATTCCAAGGCCAATGGCCAGGCGGTGGACAGCCTGCTCAACTACGAGACGGTCAAGTACTTCAACAACGAACGCTTCGAGCTGCAGCGTTACGATCGCACCCTGAGCGAATGGGAGGATGCCGCGGTCAAGAGCCAGACCTCCATGTCGCTGCTCAACTTCGGCCAGGGCGCCATCATCGCCGTGGGCGTGACCCTGATCATGATCTATGCCGGCCAGGGCGTGGTGGACGGCAGCATGACCCTGGGGGATCTGGTGCTGGTCAACACCCTGATGCTGCAACTGTTCATCCCGCTCAACTTCCTCGGCATCGTCTATCGTATGCTCAAACACACCCTGGCCGACATGGATCGGGTCTGGAAGCTGCTCGACGAGCAACCCGAGATCGCCGACAAGCCCGACGCGAAACCCCTGGTCGTGCGCGAGGGCAGGGTGGCCTTCGAGCACGTGGCCTTCGCCTACCAGCCCGAGCGGCCAATCCTCGAGGACGTGACCTTCGACATCCCGGCCGGACACAAGGTGGCCGTGGTGGGCCCGTCCGGCGCCGGCAAGTCCACCCTGGCGCGGCTGCTCTACCGCTTCTACGACGTGAACGCCGGGCGCATCACCATCGACGATCAGAACATCGCCGACGTGACCCTCGACAGCCTGCGCCAGGCCATCGGCATCGTGCCCCAGGACACGGTGCTGTTCAACGAGTCCATCGAGTACAACATCCGCTACGCCCGCCCCGATGCAACCCGCGAGGAAGTGGAGCAGGCGGCCCGGCTGGCAGCCATCCACGATTTCATCGTCGGCCTGCCCGACGGCTACGACACCATGGTGGGCGAACGGGGCCTCAAGCTCTCCGGCGGCGAGAAACAGCGTATCGCCATCGCCCGGGTGATTCTCAAGAATCCGCCGATCCTGATCTTCGACGAGGCCACCTCGTCGCTGGACTCCCGCAACGAGCGCGCCATCCTCGACGCCCTGCGCCAGGTGGCCGAACAGCACACCACCCTGGTCATCGCCCACCGCCTGTCCACCATCGTCGACGCCGACCGCATCCTGGTGATGGAACACGGCCGCATCGTGGAGCAGGGCACGCACACGGAACTGCTGGCGCAAGGCGGCCTCTATGCCCAGATGTGGGAGCTGCAACAGGAAGAACGGCAGGTGGCGGCGAAGGAGGCGGAGCTGGAGGAGGTGGGGACGTAGCCCGGAAAGGGTAGGAGCGGCGCAAGCCGCGACCTATGCAGGGACGAGTGGCGAGGGCTGAGGAAAAGCGGGATTGGTTGGATTCGATAGCCTCGTCCCTCGCTACTCGGCCCTCGGCACTGTTCATCGCGGCTTGCGCCGCTCCTACAGATCTTAACCGGCAAGTTTCAGTGAGGATAATTATGAGCCGTTTAATATATATCGGCTTCCGGCGCGCTATAATTGCCATATCGAACAGGAGACACGAGCATGCCCGAAATGAAACGTTCCGCCATGGCCCCCGACGAGATCAGCGGCTGCGCCTCGGCCGAGCCGTTTGCGCTGCAGGTGATCGACGACAGCATGGAGCCCGAGTTCAGGAAGGGCGTGATCATCATCATCGATCCGGAGGGCCTGGCCACCGATGGTTCCTACGTCATCGCCCTCATCGAGAACGGCTACATCTTCCGTCAGTTGCGCATGCATGAAGGCAAGTATTACCTCGTGCCGCTCAACGAGGCCTATCGGCACGAAACCCGCGAAATCGACATCGAGCAGGTCAAGGGCGTGATCATCCAGCAGGCCGCGCCCAACGGCCGGCGCAAGGATCGCAAGAAGTACGAGTACAGTGTGAAGAGCGAGGTCAACCCCGGCTGCGGAACCTGCGGGCAGGGATAAGGCGGTTTTCAACGCGAAGGGCGCAGAGAACGCGAAGATTTATCTGGATTGATGGTGTTTGTGTAGGAGCGGCGCAAGCCGCGATGAACAGTGCCGAGGGCCGAGCGGCGAGGGACGAGGCTATCGAAGCCAGCCGAACCCGCTTTTCCTCAGCCCT
Source organism: Chromatiales bacterium (assembly GCA_027010665.1). Taxonomy (GTDB): domain Bacteria; phylum Pseudomonadota; class Gammaproteobacteria; order UBA6429; family Thiohalophilaceae; genus JALSSV01. The sequence goes on along the minus strand of JALVBM010000401.1, from coordinate 7,632 downwards.
CGTCCCTCGCTACTCGTTCCTGCCATGGCCGGTGCGTTGCTTCGCGAACGCACCCTACGCTCGAAATCCCCGAACCCGGTTTTCCTCGGCCCTCGGCTCGGGCATCCTGCTTCGCTCTACCTCCTGCATCCATGCAGTCGTCGTCCCTAGCTACTAGTCCCTGTCTTTTTCGCGTTGGAACTCAGCTGCTCCGGGCGCAGTTTGGGGGTGAAGTATTCGTCGGCCTCGTCCTCGGAGACCGGTTCGCCCTTGCCGTTGACCATGGGCTGTTCGTAGTCGGCCCAGCCGCGCAGGCCGGTCTTGAGGGAGGCCACGTTCCGGTAGCCCAGCTTCTGCATCACTTCGCAGGCGAACACACTGCGGTTGCCGGAGCGGCAGATCACCACGATTTCCCTGTCTCGGGCCTCGACCAGTTCGGGGACGGTTTCCTCGTAATCGTATTCGCAGGCGGTTTCCAGCACGCCGCGGGGGACGTTGAGGGAGCCTTCGATGTGCATGGCCTCGAATTCATAGGGCTCGCGCACGTCCAGCAGCATGATTTCCCGTTCCTGGAGGATTTCCTCCAGATCCCAGGGGAAGATTTCCTTGACGTGTTCGGCCGCTTCGGCGACCAGTTCGGTGAAGCGTTTCATGATCAGGTTGCTCAGTTGTTGCCGGAGGCATTGCGGTTGAAGCCCTGTTCCACGGCCATCACCGCGGCCTCCACGCGGGAGTGGACGTCGAGCTTGCGCAGGATGGCCTTCACGTGCAGCTTGACGGTGCCGTCGGAGATGCCGAGGTTGCGGGCGATGGCCTTGTTGCTCTGGCCTTCGGCCAGCAGGCCGAGGATTTCGGTTTCGCGCGGGGTCAGTTCGGAGAAGGGGCTGTCGTCTTCCGGCTCTTCCGGTTCCTGGCCGCCGCCCTGCACGGCCTTGGCGAGGATGGGAGCCAAATCCGGGGCCACCACGGTCTTGCCGGAGACGATGTCGCGCAGGGCCAGCACCAGTTCGTCCGGCTCCATGTCCTTGAGCAGGTAGCCCTGGGCGCCCTGGCGCAGGGACTCGAGCAGGTCGCCTTCCTCGGTGCTGGTGGTGAGCATCACGATGGGCAGTTCGAGCTGTTCCTTGCGCAGCATGCGGAGCACGCCGAGACCGTCGATGCCGGGCATGCGCACATCCAGCAGGATCACGTCGGGCTTGAGTTCCTCCACCAGGCGCAGGCATTCCTGGCCGGAGCCGACCGAGGCGACCACCTCGATGCCGCGACTGGCCAGCAGGCCCTCGAGGCCGACCCGGAACAGGGTGTGGTCGTCGATCAGCAGGACGCGCAGACTCATGGCAGTACCTGGGCCCGGGGCAGATCGACCCGCACGCTGGTCCGGTCGTCTGTGGCGGGTTCGGGATAGCGGAAGTGGAGCATGATGCGGGTTCCCTCGCCGGGTTCGCTTTCGATGCGCACCGTGCCGCCGATGCGCTTGGCCCGCTCTTCCATGATGCTCAGGCCCAGATGATCGCCGGAGGTGCGATCGGACTCGGGCAGCACGGTCATGCCCACGCCGTCGTCCTCGATGAGGATGTGGCAGTCGCCCTGCACGTCGGAGCGCATGATCACGCGCACGGCATGGGCCTGACTGTGCTTGCGGATGTTGTTGAGCGCCTCCTGGATGATGCGCAGGGCCTGCACTTCGATGCTGGCCGGCAACTGCAGCACGTTCCATTCCTTCTGCAGGAAGATGGAAATGTCGGTCTGGTTGCGGAAGCGCTCCACCAGATGTTCCACGGCGGGCACCAATCCGCGCTTGTCGATGGGCGCACGGAAATGGGTGATGAGCTCGCGCAGCTCGGCGTAGGCCTCGTCGAGGTTATTCTCGATCTTTTCCAGCTCGTACCAGATGGCCGGTTCCTGGCCCTGACGCAGGGTCTCGTCCAGTACCCGCACCTGGAAGCGCAGGCTGGCGAGGGTCTGGGCCAGGGAGTCGTGCAGTTCGTGGGCGAGGCGGGTGCGCTCCTCCATGATCGACAGGCGGTTGGATTCGTCGTCGGAGCGGGCCTTGTCGATGGCCATGCCCAGGTGACGGCCGATGCTGGTGAGCAGGCCGACCATGTCCTCCTGATCGGCGAAGTCCTCGTGATCCACGAACAGGTTGTAGACGCCGAGGGTCTTGTCCCGGTACTGCAGGGGCACGGCGATCATGCCGATGTTGTCGTCGTTGAAGAAGGAGCGGCCGACGATCTTGTCGCAGTGGGTGATGTTCTTCTCGAACAGCACCGTGCCGTCGCGGTAGGCGCTGCCGCACAGGCAGCTCTCGGAGGGAATGAGTTGCTCGCGCTTCATCAGATCCTCGTCGAGGCCGATGCTGGAGACCAGGCGCATCTGGCCGTCGTCGGTCATCAGGCGCACCACGGCGGCGCGGGCATTGACCACGTCACGCAGGGTGTGCAGGAAACGGGTGAGCAGGTCTTCCAGATCCCGGGAGACGTTGATGCTGGCGGCCACGTCGTAGATGATTTCCAGCGAGTGGGTCTTGCGCTCGATGTGCTCGGTCTGGGCACGCACCTGGCTCTGCATGTCCTGGGTCAGCGCCTGCAGCTTGTCACTGAGGTTGTTGATGTCCTCGTACAGGGCGTTGAAGTCCCGCGAGGCGGTCATGGGCAGGCGCGCGCCGAGGTTGCCCTCGCGCAGGGCCTGGGCCCATTGGCGCAGGGCGGTGAGCGGCTCGAGCAGGGTGCGCTGGATCTGGCGCACCAGGCGGGCGGTGAGGACCAGACCGAACAGGGTGGGTATCCAGATCAGCAGATGGGCCGTGGCCGGATAGCCGCCACGGGTCAGCAGCCAGCTGCCGACGCCGGCCATCAGGACCAGCAATCCGGCGATGCTGAAGATCAGCAGGCAGAGGTGGCTGCGCCACATGCGGCCGCGCTGACCACAACATTCGACGCCGAAGACGTTGTCCCCGGCGGCATTGCGGAGCTGATCGGATTGCGTTGCCATGAGTCCGGGATTATACCCGCAACGGTCCGTCGGGGGTCACAGGGCGTGTTCGGTGCCCGAATCGTCCGCCGGGGGCGGCGTGTAGTTGGGATCGTTGGGATTGAGAAAGATGAAATTGTATTCGCCGTCGTCGAGCTGCACGTAGTCGAGGGTGCAGCCGTTGAGCAGATCGATGCTCGAGGGCGCGATGACGATGGTGACGCCCGACTCGCTGAAGGTCAGATCGTTTTCGGTGGTCTCGTCGGCAAAGCCCATGGCGTACTGGATGCTGCCATCGGTCTCGCGGCGGGCGGCGATGCGCAGCGGCATGCCCTCCATCTGGCCTTCGCGGGCCGACTTGATGATCTGTTCCGCGGCGGCGGGGGTGACTGTGAACATGGAACGACTCCGGGTGTGGGTTAATAACCAAGCATAATAGTCAATTATACACGTTTTTGATCCCGACAGGCACGCACGAACTGCACGAAGCGGCCGGCCCAATGGTTATGGGAAGTGTCCCGCAGATGGGCGTAGGAGGCCACCAGGTTGCGATGCACGATGCCGTCGTGCCGGCCATCGACCCCGGTGCCACGATGTACCCTGTAGGCGAAGCGCAGGTCCGGCGGCAGCGGGGTTTCCAGGGCGGAATAGTGAAACTCGTGGGCCGGGAACACGGTCTGGCCAGGCTCGCCGGGCCAGGGATGATCCGGGGTCTCTTCCAGCTGGACGTAGCCCCGGCCCATGGGACGCTCGTGCATGACCGCACTGGCGGGGAGGACACCCACCATCTCCGCCTCGTGCGTGTCCCAGCGCAGGCTCCGGGCCAGATACATGAGCCCGCCGCATTCGGCATAGGCGGGCAGGCCAGCCTCGATGGCGTCGCGTATGGCCGCGCGCATGGGGGCGTTGGCGGCCAGACGGTCCATGTGGGTCTCCGGAAAGCCGCCACCGAGAAACAACCCGTCGCATTCGGGCAGTCGGCTGTCCTCGAGGGGCGAGAAGGGCAGCAGCTCGGCGCCGGCGGCCTCCAGGGCCTCCAGATCATCCGGATAGTAGAAGCCGAAGGCCGGATCCCGGGCAATGGCGATGCGCACGTCCCGTTCGGCCGCCGGCGTGGGCGGTTCGATGGTACTTTCCGGCAGGGGCGGGGCAGCGGCGGCGATGGCCAGGATGGCGTCGAGATCCACCTGTTCGGCCACCCGCTGGCCGATGTGCTCAATGAACGCCCGGGCGTCGGCGCTCTCGTTGCTCGGCACCAGGCCCAGATGGCGCTCGGCGATGGTCATGGCATCGTCGTGATAGACGGCACCGACCACCGGCACGTCGGTGTAGTGTTCCAGCACCGCCCGCAGCTTGCTCTCGTGGCGGGCACCGCGGATCTGGTTGAGGATGATGCCAGCGATGCGCACTTCCGGCTCGAAGGCCTGATAGCCCAGCACCAGGGGGGCGATGCCACGGGTCATGCCCTGCACGTTGATGACCAGCACCACGGGCGTGCGGGTGAGGCGGGCGAGGGCGGCATTGCTGTTGCTGCCTTCCAGATCCAGCCCGTCGTAAAGGCCCTTGTTGCCCTCGATGAGGGCCAGATCCGTCCCCTTGGCATGATGGTGCAGGCTGGCGAGGATTTCCGGCCGTTCCTGGGTGTAGAAATCGAGGTTGTAGCAGGGCCGGCCGGCAGCCTGGGCCAGCCACATGGGGTCGATGTAGTCCGGGCCTTTCTTGAAGGGTTGCACCGCGAGCCCCCGATCCCGCAGGGCTCGGCAGAGGCCGATGCTGAGGGTGGTCTTGCCCGAAGACTTGTGGGCGGCGGAGATCAGCAGTCGGTTCATGGGCAGGATCCGAAAACGCAGAAGGGGATTTGTACAATCCCCTTCTGCGAAACGGTACGTCGGTGTTGGGGCCCGTTACTTGTGATGAGGATCCACCACCTCGTCGGCCAGGCTCTCGGGCAGGAATTGCAGAACCTTCACCGCCAGGGCCACGATGATCAGGGCCACGGCAAAGCCGCCGACGCCAAGCGCAAACTCCGGCAGGCTGGGCGTGTAGCTGTTGATGACACCGTCCGAGAAGCTGCTCACGACTTCCTTGCCGGGGAAGATGAGCAGCGGATAGGCCTGCCCGCCAATGATGATGACGTACATGGCGGCCAGACCGCCCAGGATGACCAGCGTTGCGGCGAAGCCGATCAGGCTGCGGTTCTTGCCCCAGGCGGGATGATAGACGATGGCCAGCGGAACCAGTGAACCGAGCAGAATCCAGCCCAGCCAGAACAACTGGGTATAGACGCCGCCGTCACGCAGGATGAAGGCCTCGACACCATGATATTGCGTGATGTAGAGCTTGGTCAGGTGATAGGCGAGCAGCAGCAGCAGGGTGCCGGCGATGAACACGCCGAGCAGATTCTTCAGCCGACGCATCAGGGCATCGCCCAGCGGCCGACCGGTCCACTTGCAGGCGGCCATGGTAACGAGAATCAGGATCGCCAGGCCGAAGGCAAAGGACATGACGATGAACAGGGGAGCCATGATGGCTTCGTTGTAGGCCAGGCGGGCCACCAGGAAGCCGAAGATGGAGCCGGTACCGGTGGTGAGGATCAGGCGCCAGACGAAGGCAGCTACCCCGGCGGTCTTGGTGTATCGGCTCATGGTCGGATCCATCATCGTCCACAGATAGATGGCCACCAGCAGGAAGAAGCCGTTGTAGAGAATGATGTTCCAGGCAAAGATGGACTTGAAGTTGTAGTAGGTCATGGCCACGACGAGACGGTCGGCGCGTCCGAGGTCCAGAACCAGGATCATCAGGCCACCGGCGAGCAGGGCGATGGCCAGCAGTCCAGACAGCCGGGCCAGTGGCTTGTAGGCCGTCTTGCTGAATACCGAGGCGATGGAGGCGGTGTTCAGGGCGCCCGAGGCGGCCACGATCAGGAACACGGCGAACACGTGGGGCGTACCCCAGACGATCTGGTTGTTCATGCCGGTGATGTAGTGGCCGTAATGTTCCATGAAGTAGGCGGCGACCAGGCCGGCACCGGCAAACGCGCCCAGCAATGCCAGCAGGGCCAGATAGCCTGCGCTGTTCCCCTTGATGGTGCTGTATCGGATCTTTTTCATTTTCTGCACTGCTCGCTCTGGAGGTTAGAGGCCTTGATAGCGGATGCCGGTGTTCAGACCCAGGTCGGCACGGATCTGCTCGCCGCCGTTTTCACGCAGTTCGCGGGAAATGGCGCTTTCCGGATCCTTCAAATCGCCGAAGATCATGGCCTGTTCGGGGCAGGCTTCGACGCAGGCCGGCTGGCGGCCGGCATCCACGCGCTGCACACACAGGGTGCAGGATTCCACCGTGCCCTTGCCGCGAGGGGCATTGACCTTCTGGTCATGCAGTTCCTCGTGAATGAAGGAGCGGGCCTTGTAGGGGCAGGCCATCATGCAATAGCGGCAGCCGATGCAGATGTGCTTGTCCACCAGCACGATGCCGTCCGCGCGCTTCATGGAGGCGCCGGTGGGGCAGACGTCCACGCAGGGCGGGTGCTCGCAATGCTGGCACATCAGCGGCAGGGTCTGCACGTGGCCGGTCTGCTTGTCGGTCAGCTTGACCTTGCGGATCCACTGGGCCTTCTGCAGATCGGAGGAACGGGTCTCGGGACCGTTCGGCCCCCAGCCGTACTCGTCCTGGCAGGCGGTGACGCAGGCGTCACAGCCTTCGGCACACTTGTTGGTATTGATCAGGATGCCCCAGCGATTCTTGTCGCTGGCCGGTTCCTCCGGCGACCGTGCGTGGGCGACCTGCTGGAGAATGACGCCGGGGGCGACGGTCAGGCTGGCCACGGCAGCCACCTGGCCGAAGAAGCGGCGCCGTGCCTGATCGGTTTGATTGCTTTTCTTGTCCATTACCGTGCTTCTCCGACAGTGGCGGATACGGGCATGATGCCGGCAGGATGGTTCGAATCGGCCGCAAGTCCCCGGTGGGGGTTCTGCTGGGCTGTCTCCCGAACCTTTTCCGGATCCGGTGTATCGCGATGGCATTCAAAGCAGTCGATGCGGACCGCGGCGTAGGTGTGGCAACTGCTGCAGAAGTGTTCCTTCTCGCCAAACCGGGCATACTGGCCGTCCGGCTTGGGCGTGATGTGGCAGTTCACGCACTCGGCCAGGCTGAAGTCCCTGGTGCGGATGCCGCGCCGCAGCGTGTCGTCGCGGTGAACCATGAGGTAGTCCATGTGATGCTTGCGCATGTCCTCCTCGGGGCGCACGCAGCCGAATTCCGGGTTGGCTTCGGCACGGGGTTTCGGCACCACGGCCAGCGGGCCCGTTTCGTCGGCGAGGGCAGGCAGGGCCAGCAACAGCCCCGCCGCCAGTATGCACTGCCTGCTCAGTTGTCCAACGGTCACTTTCGGACTCCTATTGGTTATTCACCCATGGCCATGTCGATGTAGCCGGTCGGGCAGACGTCGGCACAGATGTGGCAGCCGATGCACTTCTTGTAGTCGGTGGCCACGTAGCGGCCCATGGTGTGCTTGTCCTTCGGTACGCGGTAGACGGCGTCCTGTGGGCAGAAGATCACGCAGTTGTCGCACTCGAAGCACATGCCGCAGCTCATGCAGCGATCGGCTTCCTGGATGGCTTCCTCTTCCGGCAGGGGCTTCATGCGCTCGGCGAAGTGACCCAGCACCTCGTCGGCGGTGGGCAC
>JALVBM010000400.1 GCA_027010665.1 Chromatiales bacterium | reverse complement strand
TCGTGAATTTCGTGCTCGGCGGCGTTCATCTTGTCGATGGGCGAACGGCTCAGCAGGATGACCTTGGCCGGCTTGCGCTTGGCATCGTCACCGTAGTTGTGGGTGGTCTTGCCGGCGATGACGTTCTCGGGATACTCGTCTTCACTCATGCCCTCGATGGTGCCGAGACGGCGGGCGACGGAGGCCACGTCGATGGAGGTGTCACCACCACCGACCACGACCACGGTCGGGCTGACGGCCTGCAGGCGACCCTGGTTGAAGGCTTCCAGGTATTCGATACCGATGACGGCATTGGGGGCCTCGTCGGCGCCGGGGATGGGCAACTGGCGGCCGTTCCAGGCACCCACGGCCCAGACGATGGCGTCGAAGTCCTTCTCCAGATCCTCGACCTTCACGTCCTGGCCGACGCGGGTGTTGAGCTTGAGCTCCACGCCCATGTCGATGATGCGGTTGATTTCGCCGTCCAGCACGTTGCGGGGCATGCGATAGCCGGGAATGCCGAAGCGCATCATGCCGCCCAGGCTGTCGTGGTCGTCGAACAGGGTTACGCCATGGCCCAGGCGGCGCAGCTGGTAGGCCGCGGCCAGGCCGGCGGGGCCACCACCGATGACGGCCACCTTCTTGCCGGTGTCAGGGCCGGCCTCGAACTTGAAGCCGCCTTCGAGGGCCTGGTCGCCGATGTACTGCTCGACGGAGTTGATGCCGACATGGTCTTCCACTTCGTTACGGTTGCAGCCGTCCTCGCAGGGCGCGGGGCAGACACGACCCATCACCGAGGGGAAGGGGTTGGCGTTGGTGGAGCGACGGAAGGCGTACTCCTGCATGCTCATGCCTTCGGCCGGCTTCTCGATGCCGCGCACGATATCCAGCCAGCCGCGGATGTCCTCACCGGAGGGGCAGCTGCCCTGGCACGGCGGGGTGCGATGCACGTAGGTCGGGCACTTGTGCGAGGTGTCCTGAACGAAGATCTTGTCCGCCCAGCTTTCCCACTGGTTTTCGCCGTCCTTGAAACGCCGGAACGTCAACTTTTCGTTTTGCATATCGTCGCGGGAAGTAGCCATGCCAATTCTCCTGTTTAAGCGATTCGGTGAATATCGTGTATTCGAAAGGGGTGGTTATTCTTCGTCGTCAGTATCGTCATCGTCACCGGGGGCGTCGCTGAGGATCAGCGCGTCGCCAACCAGCTGGTGGAGACTGACGATCTGGTCCATGGTGAAGCCGTAGTAGGGCAGCACCTTGGCAAACTGGGTCTTGCAGATGGCGCAGATGGCGGCCAGGTTGGTTACGCCATAGTCGTCCACCACGCTCTTGTAGGCCGCCATGCGGGGCATGGCACCCTTGACCCGCAACTCCATGAGGTCGTCGGTCAGCAGACCGCCGCCACCGCCGCAGCAGAAGGTGGCCTCGCCGATGGTGTTCTCCGGCATGTCCACGTAGTTGTTGCACACGGTCTTGAGGATGTTGCGGGGAATTTCCAGCTGACCGCCCGGCTTGTCGCCCATGCGACTGGCGCGGGCCACGTTGCACGAGTCGTGGAAGGTCAGGGTCATGTGATCGTTCTCGGACGGATCGAACTTCAGCTTGCCCTGCTGGATGGCTTCCCAGGTGTATTCGCAGATGTGCTGCGGTACCGGGTAGTTGGGATCCAGGAAGTCCCACGGGCCGGCCAGGGTATTGAGGAAACTGTAGGCCACACGCCAGGCATGACCGCACTCGCCGAAGATGATGCGCTTGACGCCCAGCTCCTTGGCGGCCTTGCGGATGCGGCGGGAGATGCGGCGCATGTTCTCGTAGCTGCCGATGAACATGCCGAAGTTGGCCGCCTCGGAGGCATAGGAACTGAGGGTCCAGCTGGCGCCGGTCTCGTGGAAGACCTTGGCGTAGCCGATCAGGCCGTCCACGTGCGGCTCGGCGAAGAAGTCGGCCGAGGGGGTGACCAGCAGGATCTCGGCGCCCTTGACGTCCAGCGGGAACTTGATGTCCACGCCGGTATCGTCCTTGACCTCTTCCTCGAGGCCTTCGAGGGTGTCGGCCAGGGCCGGTTCGGGCAGGCCGAGGTTGTTGCCGATCTTGTGGACCTTGGCAATGATTTCGTTGCAGTACTTCTGGCCGAGGCCGACGGCGTCCATGATCTCGCGGGCGGCCATGGAGATTTCGGCCGTGTCGATGCCGTAGGGGCAGTACACGGAGCAGCGTCGGCACTGGGAGCACTGGTGGAAGTAGCTGTACCACTCGTCCAGCACATCCTTGGTCATGTCCACGGCGCCGACCAGCTTGGGGAAGAACTTGCCGGCGAAGGTGTAGTAGCGGCGGTAGACCTTGCGCAGCAGATCCTGGCGGGCCACCGGCATGTTCTTGGGATCGGCGGTGCCGAGGAAGTAGTGGCACTTGTCGGTGCAGGCGCCGCACTTGACGCAGGAATCGAGGAACACCTGGAGGGACCGGAACTTGCCCTTCAGTTCGCCGAGCTTCTCGACAGCGACCTGTTCCCAGTTGTCGACCAGCTCGCCCGGAAAGCCCAGGGGCTCCTGGAAATCCGGCTTGGACTCGAAGGGCTTGCTGTGCGCCATCGCCCCTTCCTTGAGCGGCGGGATTTCCGGAATCTCTTTCAGTTCAGGGATGTCAAAATCGGCCACAGTGTTGTCCTCAATCGTTTTTGTCGCGGCGTCGGTACGGGCTCAACCGGGTTCAGTTGCCGGATTCGGCGGCATCGAGTTCGGCCGCCCAGGGCGCGATATGGCGTTTCTCCCGGGCATCGTCCACCTGGTTGCGGGTCGGGCTGAAGAACACGCCGGGCGCATGCAGCAGCTTGCTGACCGGGAACACGATCAGCAGTGCAGCGACGAAGGCCAGATGCAGCAGGAGATTGATGTCGTCCGGCAGGGGCCGGATGCTGCCAACCATCAGGCCACGGAAGAAGTCCTTGACCATGACGATGTCGGTATGGGCGACGAAGGTCATGGACATGCCGGTAATGGTGATGCCGAGCAGCAGGGCCAGCATCAGATGATCGGAGGGGCCAGTGATGTAGCGAATGCGCTCGACGAAGAAGCGCCGGGCCCAGAGGCCAAGCAGGCCGATGAGCATGCCGAAGGCGGCATACTTGCCAAAGGGCTGAATCAGGTTGACCCACCACCAGACGGGGTCGGTGAAGTAGCGCAGGTGACGGGCCAGCACCAGGAACATGGCCATGTGGAACAGCCAGCCGAACAGCCAGATCCACTTGTTGGACTTGAAGAGGCTTGCGAACAGGACCACTTCCCGGGCCATGCGCAGAACCACGCCGGACTTGGTGACCGGAGCCGGCATGGTGGGAATCTTGAGGGGAGCGGGTGTCTTGGCGTAAATCCAGATCTTGCGCGCGACGCCGATGACGAAAATCAGGGTCGCAACGTAGAACAAGAGCGCATAGCTAACGGACAGGGCAGACATGCTTCTGTTCCCTCTATCGAAAAAATGGGGTGTTGTTGTTGGAAAGGCGGGGAGCCGAAGCTCCCCGCGGATTCCGGGTACCGCTTATACGCAGCCGGTCGGCTTCGGCAGACCGGCGTACTTGCACGCCTGCTTGCCGGGGCCATACGGGAACAGTTCGTACAGGTACTTGCTGTTGCCCTTTTCCTTGCCCAGCTTCTTGCCGATGGCCTTGGTCAGTACGCGAACGGCCGGGGCGATCTGGTACTCGTCGTAGTACTCACGCAGGAAGTTGATCACTTCCCAGTGGGCGTCGGTCAGTTCGGTACCGTCTTCCTTGGCCATGGCTTCGGCCACGGCAGGGGTCCAGTCGTTCAGGTTGGCCAGGTAGCCTTCCTCATCAGTCTCGATGGTCTTACCTTCTACTTCGATAGGCATGATAGATCTCCTCGTTTGAAAACTTGATTACAAAACGCAATTACAGCCAGGCATTCACTTTGTCGTTTTCCACCGTCAGGTCAACGAAACCCTTGTAGTCGACGACCTTGATGCCATCGATGAGCTTGTCTTCGCCGACGCCACGGGCCTTCAGATCGGGGCCGAGAACGTAGATGGAGACATTGCCCAGGGCTTCCTTGACAGTGTCCGCAACCGCGGTGCCCTGCATGGCGCCATAGACGCCATCTTCGAACAGCAGGACCGCATTGCCTTTCCCGGCAAGACGCAGGCAGGTCTGCAGAGAAGGACGGTCGAACGGTGACTTGTTCACAGTGTGCAATGTGGACATATTTTCCTATCCTCTCTCAGAAGCTCAGAACAACGTCTTGCTGTTCGAGAATTTCCGCCATTTCGGCAGCCGTGACCACGCGAATGGAATCCTTCTCTGCCCAGTCGTCGTCCTCGTCCTCGTACTTGAGGGGCATGAGGTCGTCGAGGGTCAGGCCGCGGGCCTCCAGGGACTCCTTCTCGACGTAAATCTTGTTCACGTCGTAGTCGCCCAGCGCCGAGTAGGTCGGCGAGAAGTTCTTGATGCCGAGCTCGGTGGTGTCCTGACCCTTGACCAGCTGGAAGACACCGTCGTCCATGAAGGCCAGGCTCACGTCCTGTTCGAACGCGGCGCCGATCAGAACCACTTCCAGCGCTTCCCAGGCGTAGATGGTGCCGTAGGGGGCCTTGCGGTTGATATACATGAATTTCTTGACATCAGACATGGCAATTCCCCTTAGTCACCGAATACCACAAGACGGTCGCACTGGATTCCGGCTTCGATCAGCTGACCGAGACCGGAGATGCGGAAGCCCGGGGCGATGTTGTTGGCATCCTTCCCGTTGCGCTCCTGCTCGCCTTCGTCCACGATGCCGCGACGCTGGGCAGCGGCCACGCACACCACCAGATCGATGTTGTGCTTCTCGGCCAGTTCGGACCAGCTCTGGACGATGTTGATGTCGTCCTGCGGGGGCGTGGTCAGGCGCGTGCCGTTGTTGACGCCGTCGTGGTAGAAAAACACCCGGAAGATCTCGTGCCCCGCGTCCAGCGCGGCCTTGACGAAATTCAAGGCCGACACGGACGCTTCGTGGGTATACGGGCCTTCGTTTACCTGTATGCCAAACTTCATCAGTTTGTCCCTTAGAAGCGGATGTGGGTGGAGGCGTTGAGGCTAGCCCGGGCACCACGCCAGTTGTCGATGTGGTACTTGGTGAAGGGCAGACCGGTCTTCTCGAAGAAGCGCGGCCAGCCGATACGCTCGATCCAGTCGTTGATCCGCTCCCAGTCCTTGGCGTCTTCCTTGTAGGTCTTGAGGATCTGCTTGACGATGGCCGTGGCTTCGGGCCAGCGCGGCGGGTTGTTGGGCACGCCGGCAGCGACCAGCTTCTGGAAGGTGGGCTTGCCACGGGCGTTGGAGTGGTTGCCGCCAACCCAGATGGCCAGCTTGGTGTGCTCCGGATCGTTGATCTGCATGGGCGGGCAGGGCGGGAAGCAGGCACCGCAGCAGATGCACTTCTTCTCGTCCACTTCCAGGGAGGGCTTGCCGTTGACCATGGCCGGACGAATGGCGGCTACCGGGCAACGGGCCACGACGGAAGGCCGCTCGCACACGTTGGAAACCAGATCGTGAGCGATTTTCGGCGGCTTGGTGTGCTGCACGTTGATGGCGATATCACCCTGGCCACCGCAGTTGATCTGGCAGCAGGAAGTGGTGATGTGCACGCGGTTGGGCATGTTGCAGTTCTTGAACTCGTCGATGAGCTCATCCATCATCGCCTTGACCACGCCGGAGGCGTCGGTGCCGGGGATGTCGCAGTGCAGCCAGCCCTGGGTGTGGGAAATCATGGCCACCGAGTTGGCGGTACCGCCGACGATGAAGCCGGCTTCCTCGAGGGCGTCGATCAGCGGCTGAACCTTGGCTTCGTCGGCCACCATGTACTCGATGTTGGAGCGGATGGTGAAACGGACGTAACCTTCACCGTACTTGTCGCCGATTTCGGTCAGCTTGCGCAGGGTGTACAGGTCCAGGATGCGCTGGGTGCCGGCCTTGACGGTCCAGATTTCGTCACCGCTGTGGGCCACGTGGCGGAGCACGCCCGGACGGGGATGCTCGTGATACTTCCACTGGCCGAAGTTCTTGCGCATGACCGGGTGCATGTACTGGAAGCCGTCAGGGCAACCGGATTCGATCGGCTGACGCATTTCTTCTAATGCCATTCGTCTTCTCCTGATTCTCTAATACTGAATTGAGGTGTGTATCGACGCGACCCGGATTAGCCGGCAGCCTGCTCGGCCTTGCGAGCGAACCACTTCTCGGCTTCCTCGTCCCAGCCGTCCATGCGGACGTAGGAGGACTGACGCGGGTTGTTGACCATGTGCGGATCCACTTCGACGCCGATGCCTTCGAGGAAGTTGACCAGGCCGATGCGCTCGATCATCTCACCGGTACGCTCGTGCTCCAGGGCGTTCTCGGCGAAGAAGTCGATGACGTCCTCGGCCAGCTCGACCAGGCTCTCGTAGTCTTCTTCGGTTTCCAGCTTCTTGAAGGGAACGACCACGGTGCCCATCAGGTCGCCGATCTTCAGGGTGCGCTTGCCGCCGATGAGGATGGTCACGCCCTTGTCGTCGCCCGGAGAGAGGGCCTTGTTCATGACGTTCAGGCAGTGCATGCAGCGTACGCAGTCGTGGTTGTTGACGTCCAGGGTGTCGTCGTCGTTCAGGGTCATGCACTGGGTCGGGCAGCGGGTGATGACGTTGTCGATCACGTACTGGCGGCCCTTGGCTTCGATGAACTTCTTGACTTCGTCCTGATCGATCTTCATGTCGTCACGCCAGGTGCCGATGACGGCGAAGTCGGAACGCTCGATGGCGTTCTGGCAGTCGTTGGGGCAGCCGGAGACCTTGAACTTGAACTTGTAGGGCAGGGCCGGACGGTGGACGTCATCGGTGAAGTTGTTCACCAGCCAGCGCTGGATGGCGTGCTCGTTGGCGCAGGACTGCTCGCAGCGGGCCGCACCGACGCAGGACATGGCGGTACGCACGCAGGGACCGGCGCCGCCGAGGTCCCACCCGTACTCGTTGATCTCGTCGAAGAAGTGCTGGGTGTTTTCGGTGGTGGTACCGATGAACATGATGTTGCCGGTCTGGCCGTGGAAGGTGATGAGACCGGAGCCGTACTTCTCCCAGCTGTCGGCCAGCTGGTTCAGCATGTCGGTGGTGTAGTAGTTGCCGGCGGGCGGCTGGACACGGAGGGTGTGGAATTCCTTGGACTCGGGGAAGGCATCGGCGACTTCGGAGAAACGGGGGATGATGCCGCCGCCATAGCCGAAGACGGAAACGGTACCGCCCTTCCAGTAACCCTTGCGGGTCTCGTAGGAGTGTTCCAGCTGGCCGAGCAGGGAACCAACGGTCTCATTGATGCGCGGATCCGGATGCTGGTCGCGCAGGCGCTTGAAGCCGGAGATGAAGCTGGGCCAGGGACCCTTTTCCAGCTCGTCCAGCATCGGGGTGTCATAAATCTTCTTCGCCATGGCATTCTCCTTAAGGGGTTAGCCGTTAAGCCTTGGGTTAAACCGAAAAATCCGTGCATCCCGTCGCGACGGAATGCGACTTGTCCGAGTTGCTGCGAAGTCTAGGGCGGCCGGAAAAATGTGACCACCTTCCTCATGGGGGAGTG